>DATEDB010000159.1:0-4080 GCA_035286625.1 Bacteroidota bacterium | reverse complement strand
TCAGCATCCACCAGTTCTCGGACTATTCGCAACCCGACATCGAAATCAGACTGGATGGCTGAGGGGAAACAGGGGGGAACCGGCGGCGCTGTCGCCGGCAGGATCGAGCAAGCCCTCGAAGTCTGCAGGCCGGCCCTGCGGGCGGACGGGGGGGACATCGAACTCGTGCGCGTGACCGATGACGCCGTCGCGGAATTGAGATTTCTCGGGGAATGCAGGTCCTGTTCGCTCTCGGTCATGACCCTCCGCGCGGGCGTTGAGAGGGTCGTGATGCATTACGCTCCCGAGATCCGGAGGGTCGAGGCCGTACCGTAAATTCCACCGTATCGGGCCGTCTCGGGGAGGGTCATCCTGCCGGTTCCCCGCTCACCCGCCCGTCCGTCACACGCAGCACCCGTCCCCCCGATTTCCGGACGATCTCCTCATTATGGCTGGCCAGAACGACCGCGGTGCCCCCCGCGTTGATATCCCTGAGAATCTGCAGGATCTCCCACGATGAGGCCGTGTCCAGGTTGCCCGTGGGCTCGTCGGCCAGAAGCACGATGGGGTTGTTCACGATCGACCGGGCGATCACCACACGCTGCTGTTCACCCCCCGAGAGGTTGCCGGGCATGCTGTTCCGCTTGTGGCTCAGCCCGACGTCGGCGAGTACCCGGAGGACCCGCCTGCCTATGTCCTCCGGGCGGGTCCCGGTGACCCGGAGCGCTACGGCGACGTTCTCGTACACGTTCCTGTCATCCAGCAGTTTGAAATCCTGGAACACGATGCCCAGCTTTCTCCTGAGCAGGGGGATCTCGTTTTTCCCGATCGACGACGATGCCGTTTCATTGACGAGAACTTCCCCCCGATCCGGCAACAGGTCGAAATAGATCAGCCTCAGGATGGTCGTCTTCCCCACGCCGGATTGTCCGACGAGGCAGACGAACTCGCCCGGCCCGACATGGAACGACACCCTGTCGAGCACCGGGACGTTGTCGAAGGACACCGAGACGTTCCGGAAGTAAATCACCGGCGGATCCTTTCCGGGGCCGGGCGTCTCCTGTTACGAATGACCCGCACGGCAGACAGGACGGCCGCGATCATGCTCGAGGGATCGGCGATTCCCCTGCCGGCGATGTCGAACGCCGTCCCGTGGCCCGGGGAGGTCCGGACGACCTCCAGGCCGGCGGTAAAATTTACGACGGTCGCAATACCGCTCATTTTCAGAGGGATCAGTCCCTGGTCATGGTACATCGCGACGATCCCGTCGAAGGACTCCCGTGACCGTCCGGCGAAAAATCCGTCCGCAGGAAACGGCCCGGAAGCCCGGATGCCCGCCCGGTCGAGCGAGCGTAACGCCGGCCCGATGACGGCGCGTTCCTCGGTCCCGGTCAACCCGCCTTCGCCGGCGTGGGGATTCAAGCCCAGCACGGCGATCGCCGGCCGGCTGATCCTGAAGTCCCTCCGGAGAGAGGCGTGCAGGATCCGGACGGCCCGGGAGACCGCCCCGACGCTGAGCAAGGTGGAGACCCGGCGGAGCGGGATGTGGATGGTCACCAGGGCGACACGGATATCATCATTCATCATGATCATGAGGGGCGGTCCGGATTTCGATAATTTCGAGATCATCTCGGTCTGACCCTGGAACCGAAATCCGGCTTCGTTCAGTGTATCCTTCGCAAGGGGCCCGGTGACCATGCCGTCGACGACTCCACGACGGCAGAGCGTTACCGCAGTTTCCACAGAACGGCCGGCGATGAGTCCGGCGCTTTTTCCCGCCCTGCCGGGGGTGGGCCGGAATGCCCCGGCGGGTTTCACGGCAATGACCGGAATACCGCCGTCCCCCCGGGGGACCGTATCCGGGGCGGTTTCATTAAGGGAGATGGGGAGCCGGAACCTCCTTCGGTAATACTCGAACACTGCCGGGTGGCCGACGAGAACCGGCCGGCACGCCGTTCGTACAGCGCGGGAGAGCAGCGCCTTCAGGCAGATCTCCGGTCCGATACCGTTGGGGTCGCCCCCCGTGATCGCAAGGACGGGGCGGGTATCTCCCCTTCCCTTCACGGAGTTTCCGGAGCCGGCCGGGACTGACTCCCGATCACGATCGTTTCGCGCCCCCGGCGCGGGAGGAGAGGAATTCGACGAGCAGGCGCACACCCACCCCCGATCCCCCCTTCGGGCAGTAGGGGAGCGACTCCTCAAGGATCGCGGTGCCAGCGATATCGAGGTGGACCCACGGGTACTTCCCTACGAATTTTTTCAGGAACAACCCGGCCGTGATGGCCCCTCCCCACTTTCCGCCGACGTTCTTGACGTCGGCGATGTCGCTCCGGATCTGTTTCTCGTATTCCTCGAACATCGGCAACGGCCAGACCCGCTCGAAGGTCTTCTCGCCTGCAGCCTTCAGTTCAGCCATGAGGACCTCGTCGGTACCCATCATTCCGGTGGCGTGGTGCCCGAGGGCCACGATGCAGGCCCCGGTGAGCGTGGCCAGATCGATGACGGCCGAAGGTGAGTACGTCGAAGCCCACGCCAGGGCGTCCGCAAGGATCAGCCTCCCCTCGGCGTCGGTGTTGTCCACCTCGGAAGTCTTCCCGCCGTAGTGCGTGATGACGTCCCCCGGACGCATCGATGATCCGCTCAGCATGTTCTCCGTCGCCGGCACGAGGCCGACCAGGTGCACCGGCAGTCCGAGGCGCGAAGCGGCCACCATCGTCCCGATCACCGCCGCAGCGCCCGACATGTCCATCTTCATTTCAGCCATGGCGCCCGCCGGCTTGATCGAGATCCCGCCCGAATCGAACGTAACACCTTTTCCAACCAGGACGATGGTCTCGAGGCCCTTCTTCCCCCCGTTCAGTTCCATGATGATGAATCGCGGGGGACGGTCGCTCCCGGAATTGACGGCAAGAAGGCCGCCGAAACCCGTTTGACGGATCCGTTTTTCATCCCAGACGGTGACACGGAACCCGCTTTTCGCCCCCGACGACCGCGCTGTTCCGGCGAGCGTTTCGGGGTACATATCGTTCCCCGGCGCGTTCTCGAGGTCGCGGGCCAGCACAACCCCCCCGCACACGATGGCGGCATCGGAGAGGGCCCTGCGGATGGCCGTCTGTTGCCCGGCCGAATCGCCCACCAGCTGTATCCGGCGGAGCCGCTTCCGGTCGCTTTTATTTTCGGTCATGTACCGGTCGTACCGGTACGTCCCGAGTATCGCGCCCTCGGCGAGTGCCCGGGCGGTGTCGGGGGCGTCCGGAGCGTGCGTCGCGCCGGGAAACCCGGCAGGCATCCGGAAAGAGACTGCCTTCAACCCGAGCCCCTGGGCTTTCCCGGCGGCGAGGGACGAGGCACGCCGGAGCGCCTCGGCACCGATCTCGCCGGACGATCCCAGCCCGACGAGGAACACCCGCGGGGTCGGAAGTTTCCCGTCGGCGGGAAAGGAACACAGCGTGTTTTTCTTGCCCGAGAAATTCTCGAGGGAGAGTATCCGCGTGAGCCTCGCCCCGAAAACCTTTCGAAGCGGCGCGAGCGCGTGCTGCAGAGCCTGCTTGCCTTCCGGTACGAAGACGACCAGCGCGTCAGAACGTGATGAGCGCAACGTGCCTTTCTGGTAGGAGATTTTCATGGTATCCTGAAGAGTGTTTGGTTAAACGACCGGATTGTCGATATATTTCTCTGCGGCTTTCAATACGTCGGTGACAACGCCGTCGAGGCTCACGTTGTGCAGTCTCGCGCCCGACGCATTCAGGTGGCCGTTGCCCCCGAATTCCCGCGCGAGCCGGTTCACCGGGATGGTCCCCTTCGACCTGAAGCTGATCTTCACTCCGTCGGCAAGCTCCGTGAAGAGCATTCCGATCCGGACGCCCAGGATGTTCATCGGGTAGACGGAAAATGTGTCGGTCTCGGTTTCGGTGGTCCCGGTTCCGTTGAACATCTTTCTGGTCGCCAGCATGTGGGCGACGGCGCCGCCGTGGGACACCGTCAGGGTGTCCAGGGCCTCGCCGAGCAGTCTCATCCTCCCCGGCGACCACGTTTCGTAGATCAGGGAGAAGACGGTGGGGGGGTCGGCGCCTTCCTCGATCAGTTTCGCGGTGATCCGGT
>DATEDB010000158.1:0-2091 GCA_035286625.1 Bacteroidota bacterium | reverse complement strand
TTGATCGCGGTGGTGGTCTTCCCGACCCCCCCCTTCTGGTTCGCTATCGTGACGATTTTTCCCATGGCCTTACATTGAAACCGCGAGGACCGCGGCGCACAACCCGAGCAGGATACTGATGGTCCGGAACTGGCGCAGGCGGTGAAGGATCAGAATTCCGGTCTCATTGTCGGCCCCGCCGAGCCGTTCGAGGAGCCGGGCGATGCCGAACGCGTAGAAGACCAGGAGTACGAATATCAGTTGTTTAAGTCCGAGAAAGACCGACCATCGCGTGTCGTACCGGAACCAGACGAATCGCGGGTCGAGGAGCATGAGAATCACGCCGGTGACGAGCATCGTCCAGGCGCACATCCAGGCGAAACCGACGAACCTTCCTCCGATCTTTCCGGTCGACGCCGAGCCGTCCTCCCCTTCGTACCGGAGGACCGGCATCGAGACCACGTTTTGGAACACCAGCCCGCCGATCCAGACCATTGACGCGACAACATGCATCACCCGGCCGGCCCAGGCTACGAATTCCATCCGGCACTCCCCCGCCCGCTCCTGAATGCCTTTTCCCCGGCCGGACGGTGCAATATAGAATAAATCATCAGAACAATCAACGGATTCTGCCCGGTTCCGGGTACCGGCGCGCTCAGGCGGGATCCCCCGGCGGCCCGGAAGCGCCTGTTCCGGTGACCCTGCCGCCGCCCCGGCTGTAGAGGATCCAGGCCGGGACCAGCAGCACGATGTCTTCGAGGACCCTGTTCCATCCTACAGCGGAGCCGCCCGACTCCCCGAAACAACCGCAATTGATATTCAGGCCGCGCAGGACCGCGGTCGTGATGGCAACGATGAACACCGTCAGGAGGATCCCCAGCAGCGCGGCGCCCGGGCGGACATACACTCCGGCGATCAGGAACAGGCCGCAGGCCAGCTCGATCCAGGGGAAGAGGATCGCTGCGATGTTCACGACCGCAAGGGGAATCATTTCGTAGGCCTCGATCGCGGTGGCAAAGGATTCGGGCCGCGCGATTTTCGGTATGGCCGCGATCACGAAGACCGTCCCGAGGAGCAGCCTGCAGGCCAGCAGCGCCACCGGATGCGACAGGACCCGGCCGGCCGTCACCGGTCCACCGTTCCGGCGATCACCGGGAGACCCGCGTCCATCCAGGCGTCGTAACCGTCGTCGTACAGGAGGAGGTTCGTGAACCCGAACGTCCCGAGCAATTCTGCCACGCTCCGGGCGAAATGACAGTGGGGATTGCTGCAGTAGATCGCCACGAGGGTGTCCCGGGGAAGATCCGCGATCCATTCGACGTAATTTTCCGGCTCCATCGCGTACAGGTTCACCGACCGCGCGATATGGCCGGCGGCAAATTCGCCGGGCGTCCGGGCGTCCACGATCACCCCGACACCCCCGTCGCGGATTTTCTTCATCTGGGCCAGGGTGATGACCCTGAACGGGGCCTTCTCCCCGGATTTGCCGGCCGTGTCCCGGACCGCGGTGTCACGGGAGACTGTGTCCGCGCCGGCGGACGCATTCCCGGTTCCGAAGATCTCCCCGTCCGGGACGGCGACCTTCGGCGGCGCCTTCCGGATGAGGGGCAGTCCCGTGTCCGACAGCGCGTTATATGCCAGGCCCGCGAACAGGGCCGTCAGCCCGATGGCGGCGAACTGCCGGCCGATGTGCCCGTGATCATTCACTTCAGTTGAACCTTTCTCCGATCGGAATGGACGTTCCGCGTAAAAAATCCCCCGCGTTCATGATATTTTTACCTTCCTGCTGAAGTTCCGTGAGCATCACCGCCCCGTCCCCGCACGAGACCACGAGGCGATCGCCGGCCTCCACGACCGTCCCCGCCGGCCTGGTCCCGCCCGTCGGGGCGACCTTCGACCGGTAGACCTTGAGGATGCTCCCGCCCCGTCCAAAAAACGCCCCCGGCTTCGGCGAGAGGCCCCTGATGAAGTTGTGCACCGGCTCCGCACCTGCGTTCCAGTCGATCCGGCAGTCTTTCCTGAAGATCTTCGGCGCCGGCGTGGCCGCGACGTCGTCCTGGTTCCTGGGTTCGGCGCGTTTGGCCGCGATCGCCATGACGGTTTCGAGAACGA
>DATEDB010000157.1:0-2830 GCA_035286625.1 Bacteroidota bacterium | reverse complement strand
TCCGTCCCGATTTCCTCAGCTCGTCCTCGATGTACGTGAACCTTTCGCGGAATTTCCTGATCGTCCCCCTGAGCGAACCTTCAGGATCGACGCGTATGAAGCGTGCGTAGTTGACAAGTGAAAACAGCAGGTCCCCGAACTCCCCTCTGATTTTTTCCGGATCGCCGCCGTGCGCGGCAGCGGCGAGTTCGCCCGTTTCTTCGCTGATTTTTATCACGACCTGATCCGGTCGTTTCCAGTCGAAGCCGGCGGCCGAAGCCTTCTCCTGGATCCTCGTGGCGTGAAGCAGGGCGGGGAGGTGCGGGGGGATGCCGTCCAGGACCGATACCCTGCCCTCGTGCATTTTCAGCTTCTCCCAGTTCTCTTTGACCTCACCCGCCCCGGAGGCCGGGGTATTCCCGAAGACGTGGGGATGGCGGTCGACGAGTTTTTTTTCCAGTGTCCGGGCGACGTCCGCGAGCGTGAAGGCGCCCTGTTCCTCTGCGATATTGGCGTGGAAGAGCACCTGGAGCAGCAGGTCGCCGAGCTCCTCCCGGATCCGGTCGGGACTCCCCGAGTCGAGGGCGTCCACCACTTCATACGACTCCTCGATCAGGTGCTGTTTGAGGCTTTCGTGAGTCTGCTCACGGTCCCAGGGACATTCTTTTCGCAACTGTTTCGTCAGGGCGACCAGGCTGTCGAGTTCTTTCATTGATTCTTCTCCGCAGTTTCTTTATCTCAATATACCCGAATGTCGGTTGACGGTCAATCCGGAGTCGCCGGATCCGGCCTCGCCCGGAGATTTTTGATATCGGGGCCTTTTTCTTTATATTTTTCCGCCACGAAACACAAAATCCCGGATGCAATGAAAACACGACTCTTCACGCCCGGACCGACGCCGGTTCCGGAAAACGTTCTGCTCAGGATGGCCGGGCCGGTGATCCATCACCGGAAACCCGAATACCGCGCGATCGCGGCCCGCGTGAATGCAAATCTCAAAACCCTTTTCCAGACCGATCGTCCCGTCATCACCCTGACATGTTCCGGTACGGGCGGGGTGGAGGCCAGCTTCGTGAATCTGTTCTCCCCGGGGGACAAGGTCATAGCGGTCAACGGCGGTAAATTCGGCGAGCGGTGGGTGAAGATGCCGCGGGCGTTCGGCCTCGAGACGGTGGACGCTGCGGTGGAATGGGGAAGCTCCATGTCCCCTGCGGAGTTGACGGTTGTCCTGAAGGCGCACCCGGACGCGCGGGCGGTGTATATCACCCAGTGCGAAACGTCCACCGGTACCGCGTTCGACGTACGGGCGCTGGCAGAAACGGTCCGCAACAACTCCGGCGCCCTGGTCTGCATCGATGCTATTTCGGCGCTGGGCGCCCACGAGCTACGTTTCGACGACTGGGGGGTCGACGTCTGCGTCACCGGTTCCCAGAAGGGATTGATGATCCCGCCCGGGCTCGCCTTCGTGGCGCTGAGCCCGCGGGCGGAGGAAGCAATGAAACGATCCTCAATGCCGCGGTTCTATTTCGACCTCAGGAAGGCCCTCGAGGCCCGCGCTGCCGACGACACACCCTGGACTCCCGCGGTCTCCCTGGTCATCGGCGCGGATGCCGCATTGCAATTGATTCTTCAGGAGGGGCTCGAAAATGTCTGGGCCCGGCACCGGAGGCTCGCGGCGGCGTTTCGGGCGGGGATCCTGGCGATGGGACTCACCCTGTATTCGAAATCCCCGTCGGTGTCGGTGACAGCGGTGAATCTCCCGCCGGGTGTCGACTGGAAAGCGTTCAACCGGGCCCTGCAGGATGTCTACGGCGTCGTGGCGGCCGGGGGACAGGGCGCCACCTCGGGAAAAATCTTCCGTATCGCCCACCTGGGCTATTACGACGAACTCGACATGGTGACGGTGACCGCCGCTCTCGAACGGGCGCTTACCGATGCCGGGCACCCGGTAAAGCCGGGGGCCGGCGTCAGGGCCGTCCAGGAAGTGTACGCCGGATCCGGGGGATCGGAGAACGCATGAAGATCCTGATCGCGGACGAGATGGATGCCAGAGCCCTCGAGGTGTTCAGCGAGGAAGGGTTCGAGACGGTATACCGCCCGGAGATCTCCGCGGCGGAATTGCTGGGCGATGTCGCGGAGTACGACGCGCTCATCGTTCGGAGCCGCACGAAGGTTTCCAGGGAAGTACTCAGGGTGGGGACGCGGCTGAAACTCGTGGGGCGGGCCGGCGCGGGGGTCGACAACATCGACGTGGCCGAGGCCACCCGACGCGGCGTCATCGTCATGAACACGCCCGGCGGGAACACGGTCTCCACGGCCGAACACACGATCTCGCTGATGCTCGCCCTCTCGCGGAACATTCCCAGGGCGGACCGGAGCGTCCGAGAGATGCGCTGGGAACGAAAGGAATTCACCGGCACAGAGGTCTCCGGAAAAACCCTGGGCCTCGTCGGGCTGGGGAAGGTGGGTTCGGAAGTGGCGCGCAGGGCGATCGGCCTGGACATGAGCGTGATTGCCTGTGATCCCCTTGTGGCGGCGGGCGCGGCGGAAAAATCGGGGATCGAGCTGGTGGAACTGCCCGAACTGTTCCGCCGGTCGGACTACATTTCCGTGCACACCCCGCTCACCGAAGAAACGAGGAACCTCCTCGACGGGTCGACTCTAGCGATGTGCAAACGGGGGGTCCGGATCATCAATTGCGCGCGGGGAGGAATCGTGAACGAGGCGGACCTGTTGACGGCGCTGAGTGACGGGCGTGTCGCGGGGGCGGCGCTCGACGTGTTCGAACATGAGCCGCCGGACTGCAAAGAGTTGCTGCAGCATCCGGGAGTGGTCTGTGCGCCCCACCTCG
>DATEDB010000156.1:0-7852 GCA_035286625.1 Bacteroidota bacterium | reverse complement strand
CGCCGAATACCGCGCGCTCCTCCACTGCCTCAGGAAGGCGGCGAAAATCCGGGCCGCGGCGATGGTCGTCCACAGCGACAGCCTGCTGATGGTCCGCCAGATGAGGGGAGAATACAAAGTGAAGGATAAAAAACTCGCGTCACTCCACCGGCAGGCGCATCAGCTGTTGCAGGCGTTACCATTCAATGTTCAGTTCATACACATCGACCGGGAACTCAACCGCGACGCCGATGTGCTCGCGAACGCGGGGATCGACCGCAGAATACCCTGCGAAGCCTGATCCCGCGAACGCGGGAATGAATTTCCGGCCGCGCACCGCGCAATCGCCCCGCCGGGGTCTTAGGCGACTCCGGCGGGGAGGAAAGTCCGAACTCCACAGGACAGGGCACCTCCTAACAGGAGGGTGCCGTGAACGCAAGTTCACGGTAACGGATAGTGTCACAGAAAACATACCGTCCCGCGTGCTCCCGTTCGGGGAGCACGGGAGATAAGAGTGAAAAGGCGAGGTAAGAGCTCACCCTCCCGTCAGTGATGCCGGGAGCGATAAACCCTGCCCGGAGCAAGACTAAATATATCCCGTGGAAGGATCAGGCACCCGAAAGGGTGAACGCATCCGACCGAGAGACGTCCACTCTAGTCCTGAACGGACTGCGGGATGGGTAGGTCGCATGAATCCGTCCGTGAGGGCGGATCGAGATAAATGATTGCGCCTCCCCCCCGGGGGAGGACAGAATTCGGCTTACAGGTGCGCGGCCATTATTTTTCAATAGAGAGCGTCATTCAATGAAAAAATCATACCGGTGGACAGTCACACCGCCCCGCGACCCCGGCCTCATAGAAAAACTCTCGTCGGAGATCAACGTCCCCCAGACGATCACCAGGATCCTGGTGAACCGCGGGATCGATTCCTACGCGGGCGCGCGCATGTTCTTCCGGCCGGAGATCGCCGATCTCCACGACCCGTTTCTCATGGACGGCATGAACCTGGCGGTGGACCGCGTCCTGAAGGCCCTGGAGCTGAGTGAAAAAATCCTCGTCTTCGGTGATTACGACGTGGACGGGACCAGCAGCGCCGCGATGATGGTGCTCTTCCTCCGTGAACTCGGCGCCGACGCCATCTCGCACATCCCGGACCGCGTCAGGGAGGGTTACGGTCTGTCCGCCACCGGCATCGACCGTGGCGCCGATTACGGAACCACCCTCCTCATCGCCATCGACTGCGGCATCACCGCGGTCGAACAGGTCGAGTACGCCCGGACGAAGGGCATGGACGTCATCATCTGCGACCATCATGAACCGGCCGACGTCATGCCGGACGCCCTCGCCGTCCTCGATCCCCTGAAACCCTCCTGTTCCTATCCGTTTAAATTCCTCTGCGGCTGCGGCGTCGGGTTCAAGCTGGTCCAGGGGGTGTCCTACCGTCTGGGAAAGCTGGACGTGGCATATTCGTACCTGGATTTTGCGACGATGGCGACCACCGCCGACATCGTCCCGCTGATCGGCGAGAACCGGGTCATCACGCGCATCGGCCTCCTGAAGGTGAACACCTCCCCGCGTCCCGGCATGAAGGCGCTCATCCGCAGTTCGGGCGTCGAACTCGGAAAAATCACCACCGGACAGATCGTCTTCGTGCTGGCCCCGAGGATCAACGCCGTGGGTCGGATGGGAGACGCCACCCGCGCCGTCGAGCTCCTCACCTGCACGGCGGATGATGAGGCGGATAGGCTCTCCCGGGTCCTCGAGGAGGAAAACATCAACCGGCGGAAGGTGGACGAAATGACGTTCCTCCAGGCGCAGGAGCGGGTTGACCGGATGTCGGCCGGCGGCCGGATGCCCGCAATCGTCCTGTACGACGAGAACTGGCATCCCGGGGTGATCGGTATCGTCGCCAGCCGCCTCACCGAAAAATACTACCGCCCGTCGATCATGCTGACTTCGGTCGACGGCGTGGCCAGGGGCTCGGCGCGGAGCATCATCGGATTCGACATCCACAACGCCCTGAAGCGGGTCGGGGACAAAGTGATCCAGTTCGGCGGGCACAAGTACGCGGCCGGCCTCGCGGTGGAGCTGGAGAGGATCGACGAATTCAGGGACGCCTTCAACGCGGTCGTGGACGAACTGATGACCGACGACATCAGGACCCCCGAACTCAAAATCGACGCCGAGATCGGCTTCGACGAGCTCACACCCCGGTTTTTCAAGGTGCTGAAGGAATTCGCCCCCTACGGACCGGGGAACATGCGCCCCGTCTTTTTGAGCCGGAAAATCGAGGCCGGCTCCCCCCGCATCGTGGGGAAAAACCATCTCCGGTTCAAGGTGGAGCAGGGCGGATTGTCCATCGACGCGATCGGGTTCAACCTCGGAGACCTGATCGGGAAGATCCCGTCGAACGGGACGCTCCTCGACATCGTCTACTCGGTGGACGAACACGAGTGGCCGGCCCGGGGCGCGGGGAGAACCCCGACGGTTTTCCCCCAGCTGAAAATCAAGGATTTACGGAAACACACAGAGGATGCATAAGCATGTCTGGACATTCGAAGTGGGCCACCATCAAGCGGAAGAAGGCCGTCACCGATTCGAAACGCGGCAGGCTCTTCACGCAGATCATCAAGGAAATCACCATCGCAGCCCGTATGGGCGGAGGCGACGTGAAGTCGAACCCCCGGCTCCGGCTGGCGGTAGACAAGGCGAAGGCGTCGAACATGCCCGCGGACAACATCAAGCGGGGCATCCAGAAAGGCACCGGCGAACTCCCCGGCGTGTCGTACGAGGACATGGTGTACGAGGGATACGGGCCGGGGGGGGTGGCCCTCATCATCGAATCGGTCACCGACAACCGGAACCGCACGGTATCGGAAATCCGCCACCTGCTGGAACGACACGGCGGAAAACTGGGGGCGTCCAACAGCGTCTCGTACATGTTCAACCGCAAGGGGAGCATTTCGATCAATAAATCGCGGTACGAAGAAGACGCGCTCATGGAGATCGCCCTGGAGGCCGGCGCCGAGGACATGGGGACCGAAGAAGAAACGTACGAAATCACCACCTCGGCGGACGGTTTCATCGCCGTGCGGGAGGCCCTGGAAGCGAAGGGCATCACTCCGGATTCGGCCGAGATCCAGCTCGTTCCCGAAACCACCGTGAAGGTCGGGGACAGGGACGCCGAGCAGATACTCAAGCTGATGGAACTCCTTGAAGAACACGATGACGTCCAGCACGTCTACGCCAATTTCGACATCGACGACAGCGTCCTTGCGTCGTTCAACTCCTAAGACGGCCCCCGCCGTCCTGACGGTCCTCGGGATCGACCCCGGGACCCTCGCCACCGGCTTCGGCGTCGTGGAGATCCGCAGGGGAACGATGCGCATGGTAACCGCGGGCACCGTCAGGAACAGCTCCGACCGGGCCATGGCGGACCGCCTGAAACTCATCCACGACTCGATCCGCGAAGTGATCCGCCGCTTTCACCCGGACGAGGTGGCCCTCGAGACAGCCTTCTACGGGAAAAACGCCCAGTCGGCGCTCAAGCTCGGCCAGGCCCGGGGCGTCGCGATCCTCGCCGCGGTCTCACAGGACCTGCCGCTGGCCGAATACTCCCCCCTGGAGATCAAGAAGGCGGTGGTGGGCAACGGGACGGCCTCGAAACAGCAGGTACAGTTCATGGTCAAATCGATCCTCTCCAAAAGTGACATACCCGCGGGCTTCGACGCCACCGACGCCCTTGCCGTCGCCATCTGCCACACGCACCGCCGGGCGTCGGGAAGCGCCCGCCACGCCGACTGGAAGAGCTTCCTCCGGGACCACCCCGAACGGCTCGGCACCGCGGGGGAAGTCCGTCGGTGATTTCCCGGTTGAGGGGCCTGGTCGTCTCCAGGACGCCGACCGAACTCACCGTCGACGTGAACGGCGTCGGGTACCAGGTGAGCGTCCCCCTCTCCACTTCCGAGGCGCTCGCCGGCCAGCGAGGAGAGGTGACGCTTCTGACATATCTCCACGTCCGCGAGGACGCCCTTCTGTTGTATGGTTTCGCCACCGAGGGTGAGCGGGGGATGTTCCGGATGCTTATTTCAGTGAGCGGGATCGGGCCGAAGCTCGCGCAGGGGATCCTCTCGGGCATCAGGGTGGACGAGCTGCGCGACGCGATCGCCTCCGGAAACCTCCCCTTGCTGGGTTCCGTTTCCGGGGTGGGAAGGAAAACCGCCGAACGGCTGGTGATGGAACTGAGGGGACGGATCACCGATGCGCTTCCCTCCGCGCAGGCAGGGCCGGCGACAAGCAGACAGCTCAAGGTCCGCTCAGAGGCGGTCGTCGCCATGATGTCCCTGGGACACACCAGGGGCGCCGCCGAAAAAGCGATACAGGCGGCGGTGTCCGAATCCCGCGGCACGGAATATTCCATCGAGGAGCTCCTGAAAAAAGCCCTCGCCCACACCATGAAATAACCGCCCCGGGCTCGGGCGGCACAGGATGACGCCGATCCTGGTCCGCGCCCCTGGCCAGCTAGCTGGCAGCTAGCTAGTTGATATTTCCCTCCTTTGTCGGTACATTGGAATCGCGATGCTCAAACGATCCGATCCCACGTCCCCCGTCCAGCTCGACGCCGAGAAAGAACTCGACCAGACCCTCAGGCCCCTTCATTTTAAAGAATTCGTAGGCCAGGGGAAGATCGTCGAGAACCTGAACGTGTTCATCAACGCCGCGAAAAAGCGGGGCGAACCGCTCGATCACGTCCTGCTGACCGGTCCCCCGGGGCTCGGAAAAACCACACTTGCATTTGTGATCGCGAGCGAACTCGGGGTCCAGCTGAAGCTCACATCAGGACCCGCCCTCGACAAACCCTACAACCTCGCGGGCATTCTCACGAACCTCAACGAGGGCGACGTGCTGTTCATCGACGAAATCCACCGGATGAACACAGTCGTCGAGGAATATCTCTACTCGGCGATGGAGGATTTCCGCATCGACATCGTGATCGACACCGGGCCGAACGCCCGGAGCGTACAGCTCAACGTCCCACGTTTCACGCTCGTGGGGGCGACGACGCGGGCGGGCCTGCTCTCCTCCCCCCTGCGCTCCCGGTTCGGCGTCACCAACCGGCTGGACTACTATCCGGCCACGGACCTCGAGCTCATCATCGGCCGCTCCGCCCGGATCCTGGACGAACAGGTGGACCCCGAGGGGTGCGGCGTGATCGCCCGGAGGTCCAGGGGCACGCCGCGGATCGCCAACCGCCTCCTGAAGCGCTGTCGCGACTTCGCCCAGGCGGACGAATCCCTCAGACATTCGAACGGAAAAATCACCGCCGAGGTGGCCGAGTACGCCCTGCGGAAACTCGAGGTGGACGAACACGGCCTCGACGAGATGGACAAGCGGATCCTGCTTGCGATCACACAGAAATATCGCGGGGGGCCGGTGGGCCTCGCCACGATCGCGGTCGCCGTCGGAGAGGAACCGGGCACCCTCGAGGAGGTTTACGAGCCGTACCTCATCCAGGAGGGTTTCCTCAAGCGCACGCCGAGGGGCCGCGAGGTCACCGATCTCGTCTACCGGCATTTCGGTATCGAAAAACCACGCCGGGCCCAGGAACAGCTCGATCTGCTCTCGTAACCGCATCATCATGGATCCACAAACGCGAATCGCCGCCTGCACCGTGAAACGAACGCTCATGGGTCAACTGCCCTACGGCGCCGACCTTCACGGGGAACTCACCAAAATCGTCCGGCGGGAAAACATCCACCTGGGACGAATCTCGGCCCTGGGGGCGACGACGCACGCCCGGGTGGCGTACTACGACCAGAACACCAGAACCTACAACCCCATCGAATTCCCGGGAGGGATGGAGATCCTGAACATCCACGGAAACGTGAGCATGCGCGACGGGGAACCGTTCGTGCATGTTCACATTTTGCTCGGCGACGCCGGCGGCAAAATTTTCGGCGGCCACGTCCTGCCCGGGACGATCCTCTATGCCTGCGAGGTTTTCATCGAGGAGTTCGAAGGCCAGGTCCTCGAGCGCCAGCAGGAAAAGAAGACCGGGCTGCATTTATGGAAGACGGGGTACCTGAGCTAACCCGGACCGCATCCGGCGTCCGCCGGTCACCGGGCCGGTCAACCCTACATGCCCGGAAGCGCGCCTCCGGCTCTGTTCCCGTAGGACTCTGTCTCCTCCCACTCCTTCAGCTCCTGATTCTCTCTCCTCCGTCCGTGGTCGCACAGACCGATTCACTCCCAGCTCCCGCGATCTCCCCCGAGTCCACGTCCGCCGCTCCGCAGGCTGTCCCGCTTGCAGATCCCGCGAGGAACAGGCTCTTTTGGATGTCCACGGGCCGCGTCATGCCGGGCGGACAGTATTCGTTCGCGGTTTTCGAAATGGTCGTCCTGCAGGGCGGGTATGGCATCGGGGACATCTTCCAGGTCAACGCCACAGGAACGTTCGGGTACGGGTCTGTAGGAACGAAACTCCAGGCTGTTCATCCCTCCGGTCTCTTCGGCGGACTGGCCGTGGGTGCCGATCTGGGATACTATCCTCGCACAAGCAGGTTTTCTCTGGCAAAAAACGGAATCTGGACGATCAACGCCGCCGCATCCGTCGGCAACGACGACATCATGTTCCACCTGAACGTCATGCAAATCTACCAGGCTGACGGGTCGCACAGCCCCGATTCTTACCTGCAGGCGGGTTGCTCCCTCACCCTGCAGAGAACCGGTGCACTGAGGAACCAACTCATGGGAGAACTGTGGATGCGGGAAGTGAATTACCCGTCACCTCATTTCATCATGATGGTGATCCCGGTTGGCTTCAGGCATGCGAGCTAAGGATACGTCTTCGAGATTGCCGTGATGCTCGGACCCTCTCTGCGGCTCGACCACCAGACATCCCTCCCCTTCATCCCCCTTCCGTATCTCGGCTTCCAGTGGTTCATGTGATGGGGTGCCGCGGTTGAGGCCGGTCTTCGTGGAAAAGAGGCGGCTTCCCCGGCGGTTTTTCAGCCGGGAAACGCTCCCGGTCGCCCGCGACCTTCTCGGGACATACCTCGTCCGGGTCACCGGCCGGGGTCGCCTCGTTGGAAAAATCGTGGAGGTGGAGGCCTATCCGGGGACCGGGGATCCGGCGAGCCATTCGTACAATGGCGAAACACCCCGCAACGCCGTCATGTTCGGCGGGGGGGGACGCCTCTACGTCTATTTCACATACGGCATGCATTTCTGCGCCAACATCGTCACGGGGAAAAAAGGAGAGGGGTGCGCCGTCCTCATCCGGGCGGTGGAGCCGGTGGAGGGCCTGGCGCGAATGGTCCGGAACAGGGATCTGGACGGCGAACCGGCGGATCCGCGATCGTTGAGCGGAGGTCCCGCCCGGGTATGCCAGGCGTTAGGCATTACGATGCGGCAGAATGGGACGGACCTCACGGGCCCGGAGCTCTATATCGTCACCGGTGAGCCGGTGCCGGACTCCGGCGTCGTTGCCACGACCCGCATCGGAATCTCCTCCGCGAAAAATAAAAAATGGCGCTTTTATCTGAGGGACAGCCCGTATGTGAGCAAAAAATGACGACCGGTCGAATCTCCGGGCGCGGCAGGCCACGGCGAGGGCGATGCTTCCCCTCGGCGAAACTTCCCCCGATATTCTTTATATTCAATACATGTCTTATTATTCCCGCGTTTCGGTCCTGATAAAATTTGTCCTGATCCTCGTTCTCCTCCCGGTTTCTTCTCCCGCCCCCGCCGCCTGTAACGCCTCAAAGGTATACGGGGGATTGTGCGCCAGGAGGTCAATCCCGGCAGGGACCAGGCAGGCCTCGTTGAATCGTGCCACCTGCCCGAGTCCGGATTCGGGAGTGAGGGCATGTTT
>DATEDB010000155.1:0-4943 GCA_035286625.1 Bacteroidota bacterium | reverse complement strand
GCATGCCCGTGCGGTGCGGCCCACCCCATCTTCGTTTTCCCCGCTGAATTCCAGGAGCGTGATCCGGGTGAAGGGCGGATAGGAAAGCTCCTTCCTGTACCGCAGCTCGTCTTCGAAAAATTTCCTGTAGTCGTGCATCGCCACGTCCCGGATGATCGGGTGCTCCGGCTTCGAAGTCTGGATCACCACCTCTCCGGGGACCCTCCGCCTGCCCGAACGGCCCGCCACCTGTGTCAGCAGCTGGAACGTCCGTTCGGCGGCCCTGAAGTCGGGCAACAACAGCTGCGTGTCGGCCGAAATCACTCCCACGAGAGTCACCCGGGGGATATCGAGCCCCTTGGCGATCATCTGCGTTCCAACGAGGATATCGATGCCGCCCGCCGAGAAACGGTTGAGGATGTCGGCGTGCGAGCCTTTCCGCGTCGTGGTGTCCATGTCCATGCGCTCAACGGCAGCCGACGGGAACGCGGCCCGCAGTTCCTCCTCCACCTTCTGCGTCCCGAGGCCCCGGTAATAAAACTCGGCCGAGCCGCAATCCCTGCAGAACAGCGGAAGCACCTCGGCGAAACCGCAGTAATGACATCTCAGGTGATTATGGGCGCGGTGGTAGGTGAGGGAGATCTGGCAGTGCGGGCACATTTCGATTCCGGCGCACCCGGCGCACTCCATGTAGGCCGAGAACCCCCGCCGGTTCTGCAACAGCAGTACGCCCTCCTTCCTCGCAAGCCGGTCCGTGATCCGCTCCCGCAGCAGGTCCGAGATGGATCCCGGGTCGAACTTCGTGCGGGAGAGCTTCGCCCTGTCAGGGTCGGTTTTAAACTGCTCGCGCCTCGCCGAGCGGTAGAGTTCGAATTTCGCGTTGCGTTCGGAGTGGACGTCCACGATCCGAATAACCGGAAGTTTCGCCCCATCGGCCCTCTCGGGCAGCTCGAGCAGTGTGTATTTCCCCGAAAGCGCGTTCGAGAACGACTCCACCGAGGGCGTCGCCGAACCGAGAACGACCGCGGCCCCGGCCAGTGTCGCGCGCACGATGGCGGCATCCCGCGCGTTATAGCGCGGCGACTGGTCGAACTGTTTGTAGGTCGGCTCGTGTTCCTCGTCCACCGCGATCAGTCCGAGCCCCGGCAGGGGTGCGAAGACGGCGGACCGGGGTCCGATGACGATCGAGTACCTGCCGTCCCTGGCCAGGCGCCACGCGTCGAAGCGCTCCCCGCGCGACATCCTGCTGTGGAACATCACCACCCTGTCCCCGAAGTGTCGGCGAAACCGTCCGACGGTCTGCGGGGTAAGGGATATTTCGGGGACCAGCACCAGGGCCGTGCGGCCGAGTTCAAGCGTCCTGGCGATCGCCTCGATGTAGACCTGCGTCTTCCCGCTGCCGGTGACTCCCCACAGGAGGTAGGCCCCGAAGGTCCCGGCATTGACCGACGACAGAATCCGCTCCAGGGCTTCGCGCTGGTGGGGATTGAGGGTGATATCACGGTGCTCCTCGTTGTGCTCTCCGTGAGACGAACCGTCGCGGCGGACCTCCCGGGTTCCGATCGTGACCACTCCCCTGAGCGCAAGGGAGCGCAGCGCCGCGGCCGAGACGCCGTGGTCCCGCCGGAGAGACTCCACAGTGATCGCTCCCGGCGCCATTCCCCGCAGGACCCTGATGGCGGCGGCCTGCTTCGACAGTCTACCCGTTGAACCGTTGACGTCGAGCCATCCGGCCCAGAGCCGCCGGCCGGTTTCATCGATGGTGACGACTTTCTCGGTCTTCGCGCCCCCCATCGAGAACGGAGAGTCTTCCCGGAGTCTCACCAAACCCTTCCGGCGCAGCTCGTTGAGGGGGGAATGGACCGCCGCCGGGGCGACGAGTTTTCGCAGCGTCGAGAGCGCCGCTTTTCCGGTTTTCCGCAGGTGCCGGAGGATCTGTTGCTGGACCGGGGCCGCCGAATGGGACTTTAATATATCCTCGGTGATCACCGCTCCGGCCAGGACGGTGGTTTTCCCCACGCCCGCCGAGCCGGCGACCAGCATCGTCCTCAGGACTTCCCCGATCGGCGCGATATAGTACGAAGCGATCCAGGATGCAAGTTTCATCAGTTCGTCGCCGACGACGGGCTCCTCGTCGATCACATCGAGAATATCCCGCAGGCCGCTCACCGTGGTCGACCCGGGGGTGCCGACGATGATCCCCGCCACGTTTTTCCGGCCGAACGGCGCCAGGGCGCGGACACCGGGCCGAACGAGGTGGGCGAGATTGGCCGGGACCGAATACGTAAAGAGGCGGTCCACCGTTCCTGGGACCGCAAGATCGATCAGGATTTTCTGCATGAAATGTTGAAGAGCGTGGAAAAATGTCGGGAAAACCGGCTGGAGAAGCAAATAACGAAACCGCCGGCCCCGTTGGAGGCCGGGGCGGTGGTCTATCGTGCAACCCGGCGGGTGATCATCGCACCAGGAGAAGTTTCCGGGAAGCGCGGTACGTCTCTCCGCCGCCGGCCCGGACCGTCAGCAGGGCGTGATAGACGCCGCCGGGCAGGTCGTGGCCGGCCGACGTCTCCCAGACGCGGTGGTACGTCCCCGCGGGCAATTCCTCGTTGACGACCGTTGCGACCCTCTGTCCGAGGGTATTGAAGATTTCGAGCCGGACATCCCCCGCCGCCGGGAGACCGAAGGAGATCGTGGTCGAAGGATTGAACGGATTCGGATAGTTCTGGTCCAGCGCGTATGCCGTCGGCGCGGCGGAAAGGGTCTGATCGCCGGGGCCGGCAAAGAGCGTCGCGGGCGCTTTACCGAGGATGACCGGACCGCCGACGCGCACCGTCCGATCTGTCCCGTCCGCCCGGAGCCGCAACTCTTTATCGTCCGGCGATGCCCAGGAAACACGCACCGGGTAGATGAGCCCCTGCAATTCCACGGGGGCCATCGCGTCGGAACCGAGTACCGCAAGCGATCTCTGCGACGCGAATCTCACGTCGAAGGCCCCTGCCGGGGGGACCGGCGGAAGATCGTACGGTGAAAGAGCCGTTGCGCCGGCCCGGCTGCCGGCGATGTACAACGATCCGGTCCGTCCGGCGGCGTCGGTGAATATCAGTGTCCCCGCTCCGTCCGGAGGTCCCGACGGCCACGCGGCGACGAAACCGGCAGGTGTTCCCCCGTTTCCCTCCGCGGATGTTTTGGCGGTGAACACCGAGAGGATCATGGCGCCCGGGGAGGAGGCCTTCACCCAGTACCCCTTGCCCGGTTCGAGCGTCGAGGAAGCCGAGTATCCGGCGTCGAACCCGTAGAACGGCGTTTCGATGATGCCTCCCGGCGTCGTGGACACCGGGGACGCCGGGATCGGCTGGCCGAGCGTGCCGACGAGATTCCAGCCGGCCGCCAGGGCGATCGTGTCCCGCAGGTTTGTATAGCCGTTATAATTGAACGCGGAGGCGGAATCGAATTTCAGCCAGTACCCCCTCCCGTTCTCGAGCGTATCTTCGGCCGTATAGGCGCCGTCGTAGGCATACGCCTGGGTGACGGCCCCCGGGAAGAGAGTTCCGGTGCTTGCGTCGTCGACGAGGACGGGGAGAGAGATGATGTTCCACCCGGACGAAGCAGTCTGTTCCACCTCGATCGGCTCGTGCGAGCTGCCGATGTAGACGTCGTCGATGTACCATCCGTCGAGCTGAACGGAGGCATTCGACACCAGCCGGAACCGGACGTTGACCGTGTCGTAGGCGTAGGCCTGGAGGTCGAAGACCTGCGATTCCCAGTCGCCCGGGTCCGCGGTGGAGTCTGCCCACTGAGGGTGACCGACAATATTGTAAACCTTCAGTGTGGTGAAGGTCTGCCGGTTGTTCCGGCTGATCTCGACGTACGCGATGTCGCCGAAAGCCACGATGGCGATATGTTCGAACCTGAGCATCGGCGCCGAATCGAGGATGACCCCCGGGAAGGTGATAGCGGTCGAGGCACCGGGGAAGTACGTGCCGACGCGGCTGTCGGTGAGCGAATGGGTGCCGTGGGCCGCGATCGCAGAGGTGGTATCCCACGCTCCCACGACCTGGTAGGCGATGCTCGCCAAATCGAACGTTTCCTTGAAACTTGTGAACAGTCCGCCGAACCCGGAGGCGCTGGAGGTGTTTGTGCTGTAATGCACGGGGGCCTCGTTGTCCCGCACCCTCACGTAGTAGGAGTGGAAACCGAGACCCGTGTCGTCGTACCACCTTGCCTGGCCGGTGTCCGCCGACGTCTGGGGGATGCTGTCATAGAGCGCGCCGTCGCGGTAGACCAGCACGTAGGCCAGGTCGTTGAGGGGTGTATTGTCCAGCTGGCGGGACGGGTTGATCCAGCTCAGCCTGTTGGCCCCGATGACGTCGTTCACACCGAAGGACGTCGGAGGTTTGGGTTGTTCGTGTCCGCCGGCATACACGGTTGTGGTGGCCACGTTGCTCGAGTCGGTGGCGGTGACGGCGCGGATCTTGTACACGTAATTCCAGTGGTTGGTCAGCCCGTTGTCGGTATATGTCCCGATGCCGGAATCCACCTCGGCGATGTACGTCGAGCCCCTGAAAATGTGCAGTTTAAAATCCGAAAGGGGCGCGCCGCCGCCGAATGTCGCAGGGTCGGTCCAGTTCAGCGTGACCGACGTGGGCGTTGAATAGTCGCTGTACGCAGTGAAGGGGTTGGGCGGGTTCGGGGCGTTAGTGTTGACCTCGACGACATACATGCCCTGTCCCATGTCCCCGACGATGATCCTGCCCGAGGGGAAAAACGGATAGACCGACCACGCCCCGGTATAAGAGAAGCTCTCGTCTCCCGGGCGGGTGTCGTACCCGCCGACCTCGACCGGAGATGCCGGGTTGGTGATGTCCACCACGCGCATGCCGGCCGTGTAATACGACATGATGGCCAGGCTTTCCCGGACGAAGACGTTATGGACGATGGCGGTGGGGCTGCCGGCGTATTCGGCC
>DATEDB010000154.1:0-7458 GCA_035286625.1 Bacteroidota bacterium | reverse complement strand
CATCCTGATCGGCGACAGCACCGAGCCGGCGGTCGCGGTTTCCGCACCCAATGGCGGTGAGTACCTCATCGTCGGGACGCCGTACAACGTCACCTGGACTTCGTCGGATGCCACCGGCGTGTTGAGGCATTACATCTACTACTCCCTGACCGGAGGAGCCCCCTACACGCTGATCGACTCGACGAACGGCGCGACGTTTACTTACGCCTGGACACCGGGCTCGGCGGCCGCCACGGCGAGCATCAAGGTCACCGCGCGGGATTCGGTGATGAACGAGGAGACGGACATCAGCAACAGCACTTTCGTCATCCTGGCCTCCAACTCGATCGCCTACAGCGCGGCGGCTGGCTGGAACCTGGTGAGTGTCCCGATGCTGCAGGGCGTGATGACTCCGGCCGCCATCCTCGGCGACGATTACGGCGCACCGTACTTTACCTTCCAGTTCAGTCCCTCGTCGGGGTATTCGATTCCCGCGACGCTGAACATGGGACAGGGGTACTGGCTGGGATCCAACACGGCACAGGCGATCGATGCGGTGGGCACACCGCTCTCGAGCGCCTCGCTGCCGCTGGTCTCCGGATTCAACATCATCGGCAATCCGTTTGCCACAGACATGGACGTGGCCGACCTCTCATTCACCGATGGGTTCGACACGAAAAACATCGCCGACGCGGCTTCGGCCGGTTGGTTGTCCAATGTCCTGTACGGATACGGCGCGGGGAGCTACTTCATCGAGAGCACGACCCTGGACCTCTGGAACGGCTACTGGGTGCCGATGATCCTCGACGGAATCACGGCTGAGTACACTCCGACGGTAGGGACTCCCACCCCCGGAACAGTGCCGGTGGTAGAACTCGGGAACGAACCGAACGCCTGGAGCGTGGAACTTTCGGCGACCTTTACCGTCGGCAGGCAAGCCTACGGCGACCGGATCGCGGCCTTCGGCGTCCGTCCCGACGCCCGGACGGGATTCGACACGCGCTACGACGCACCGCGACCGCCCAGGGCACCGGCTGAGGATTATATCGAACTCTCATTCGCCGGCACGGACAAAGCGTTCAGCGCTGCGTTCGGCGATGCGGCCTATGCCCGAAAGTTCCAGCCGGTCGACAACGACGGCTGGGAAATCGTGGTCACCACTTCCACACGCGGAGAGGTCGCCCTCACCTGGGACAACTCATCGATCCGGGAGCTGGGAGCCGATCTGAAGGTGGAGCTCTACGACCCGGCAACTCACACAAGCGTCGACATGAAGAGCTCTTCCTCCTACAGCTTCACTCAGGAGGGGACCGAACGTTACCTGATGGTCAACAGGACCACCACCGGCAGCGCTCCGGCTTCCTATGAGCTGTCGCAGAACTATCCGAATCCCTTCAATCCCACCACGACCATCGCCTACGGCCTGCCCGGCGATGCCGCGGTGAGCATCGCAGTGTTCAACTTCCTGGGCCAGAAGGTCGCCACTCTCCTCACGGGCGAAACCGTCCAGCCCGCCGGGTACCACGAAGTGGTGTTCGACGCCGCCACACTCTCCAGCGGATTCTATTACTACAGGATCAACGCCAGGGGAACCGACGGCAGGGACTTCTCGGATCTGCGGAAGATGATCCTCCTGAAATAAGCGTAAGTCAGTCCACTCCTCCCGCCAGGGAAACCCGGGCGGGAGGAGATTCTGTTCAACGTCGCATTCTCATGTGAGTAGGGCTCCGATGAAACGACGTTCGCTCCGTATCATTTTTCTCCTCTTCGCCTGCGCCGCGGCAAACACCGCGGAGGACCGGGCGCCTCATGTTTTCGCGTCCGCGGATTCCATCGGGCCGTCGTCCTGGTCCGTACTGATAGAGGCAACGGCGACAGGCGTACACGACTCGCTCGCCCTCATGGGAGTGCAGCCAGACGCGACCCCGGATTACGATCTCCAGTACGACGTGCCGCGGCCTCCCGCTCCCCCGGGCAGTTACATCATGGTGTACTTTCCCCACGATACGGGAAACTGGCCCACCATTCTTGGTACAAAATTCGCCGTCGATTATACCTCCCCCGAGACGCCGTCATGGCGCTTCATTGTTGAAACAAACGCGGGACCCGGACCCGTCACGCTCCGGTGGGACACGTCCGGGATCAATCAGCTGCCGGATTCCTATTCCATCATCATCACGGACAGTTCGGCCGATTCGGTGTTCCACATGCGGGGGCGGGAAACCTATACCTTCCCGTATTCGACGCCGAGAACGTTCCGTGTCAGCGTTGAGCTCGCGTTCACCTTTATCTTCCTCTCCCAGGGATGGAACATCGTCTCCGTCCCCAGGATTGTAGAAGATTTTTCCGCCGCGACGCTGTTTCCCGGAAAAATATCCGCGGCCTACGAATTCGACAACACCTACCATCAGCGTGACACCATGGCGGTCGGGAAGGGATACTGGATGAAATTCCCCGCGCCCGACCTTGCGGTGATGACTGGTTTCGGGATTGATTCTCTGGACATCCCCGTGAGCGAAGGATGGAACCTGATCGGATCTGTCTCCCGGACGATCCCCCCGCCGAACTCACCGATCATCGCAACGCCGTTTTATGAATATTCCGGCGGTTACCACAGGGCGGACAGTATCATCCCCGGCAGGGGCTACTGGATCAAGGTGGATGCCGACGGCATACTCTCACTCGGATCTTCGTTCCAGAAGCGACAGGCCGGGGAACCTTCCGGACAGTCGCTGCCTGCCGGCAGACGCGGTTCCATCGATATCACCGATGACGGCGGTGGAGAGGCGACCCTCGAGGTCCTGCATTCCGGCGAAGGCATTTTCGCGGATTATTACTCTCTTCCCCCGCCGCCGCCGGCGGACGGTTTCGATGCAAGGTTCCCGGATGGCCGCGGGGCCGTCGTCCTGGACCGGGTTCCGGGACCGGTCACCGAGGTGGCCGTCGTGGTGCAATCGACGCGCGGGAATCTCTTCTTTCACGGCATCCCGGAAGATCCGTTTGAGCACTATTCACTTAAAACCGGCCCGGATCAATGGAAAGCGATAACCGGAACATCGGAGCCCGTCGCGATCACGCGCGGTCCGGGTCGGAATATTTTCACGTTGCGGATCACGACGGCGCCAACCGGCCCGGGTCCGTTCGCCCTCGACCGTAATTTCCCGAACCCGTTCAACCCCCTCGACGACCATCCGATACACACTGCCCGGGGACGCCTGGATGGTTCTCACTGTGCGGGATGTCGCCGGGGGGATCGCCCGACGGTCGAAAATTTGGGAGATCGGGAAGAATGATCTACCCTAAATAGAAACAGAGACGAGGAATACCGTCATGAAAATCACCTTCACCGCCCTGCTCATGCTGATGATCGCGGCCCGACTCACCGGCCAGACGTCATACACCAGCTGGGATTTCACGCTCGGGGCCCGGAATAATCTTCAGTCGGATTCTCTCGCCCGGATGGGTATCCGACCCGACGCCACGCCCGATTTCGAGAATACCTACGACATCCCCAGGCCTCCCCGGTCCCCCTCGGGGAACTACATCGAGGTGTACTTCCCTCATTCCGGGGGCAGCTATCCTCCCATCCTGGGAACGCGCTACGCCGTAGATTATCAGGGTCCCGCCGACCCGGTCTGGAACCTCAGCGTGGAATGCTCCATATCGGCGACGGTCACACTCTACTGGGACTCTTCTGTCATCGACCTGATCGAGCCCCGCCTGCAACTGTTCCTGGTTGACCTGGCCGGCGCTCAGAAAGTGAACATGAGGAAGGAGGGACATTACACGTTCGCGTATACCACGAAACGGGATTTCCAGGTCGTCGGGGCGATCAAGGTCGATCTGACCTATCTCATGGAAGGGTTCTGGAACGGCGCGTCCCAGGTGCAGGACACGGTCGGGGGGTATCTGGCCGGGGCGTCCGGCGCTCATACGATTGTCGACTCCGCGAGGATCAGGCTGGACGCGAACGGAGATGGCATGCTGGTCTTTCCCGATGCCCCCACGGGGAGTTATTACCTGCTGGTGCGCCACAGAAACCATCTCGAGACATGGACCGCCTCCCCCCAGTCCCTGACGAAAGGGACCACGTCATTCTCAACCTATGACTTTTCAAGTGGAGCCGGTACGGCGTACGGGAGCGGATCGCTGAAGCCGGAGGGTCCGGTATTCGTGTCCTGGGGCGGCGATGTGAACCAGGACGGCGTTGTGGATTACCTCGACCGGAACATCACCTGGAACAACCGCACGCTTACCGGATACCTCCCCTCTGACTGCAACGGGGACAACACCACAAACGGGGCGGATGACACGCTGGTCCTGGACAACCGGCTCAGGGCCCGCCAGAAGCCGTGACGAATATAATTTCACATTTTTTTACGGGTAACGTTATGAAGCGATTAGGCATTCCGGGTTGCCTGCTGATCCTGGCGATGGCGTTCCCATCGAACGGTTCCCTCGTGGCGCAACCGGTCCCCGCGTATGAGCTGTCGGTGAAAAACCCGGTACTCGACGGGTCTACCTACCAGTTCGACATTTTCGTGAAACGGACGGGCGCCACGAATTTCAGGATCGGCAACAGCCAGTTCATCCTGACGTTCAACACCGCCGCCTTCTCCGGACCTTCGATCACGAGGGTGGCGTCCTCCGAGCAGATCGGAACGGGCTTCTTCTTTGATCAGGTCATCTCTTCGAACGAAATCCGGGTATCACTCGGCGGCAACGGCACATACTCCGCGGCGGCCGACGTCGGGACGACGGGCAACGGAACGAGGATATCGACCTTCAGGATCTCCAGGGTGTCGGTACCGGTCGTTTCCGCGGGGCTTTTCTGGGTCAACCTCCCGTCCCTCATCCGTACAGGGGTCAGCGAAATCAACGATGCGAATAATTATCGCGACATCACCGACGTCTCCGGTCTCTCTCACCTGGAGGGTGGTGGTGAGTTCGCTAAAATTTCGGGATACAAATTCGAGGATCTCGACGGAAACGGGACCTGGGACCAGCCGGCCGAACCGCCGCTCGACGGCTGGACGATATATTCGGCCGGGCCCGCCGGAACGACGAGCGCCCTCTCCGGTCTCGGGCCGTGGCCGACCGGATATTTCGAATTCGTGAACCTCACTCCCGGATCCTACACCCTGTCCGAGCAACTGCAGTCGGGGTGGTCGCCGACCTTCACCCCGCCGTCCCCCCTCGTCATTGCCGCCGGCGCCGACAGCTCGAACAACAATTTCGGGAATTTCAACGGGCCGACCGTACGCGGAACCGTCTTCCGGGACCTCGATGGCGACTCCTTCCACGACCCCGGTGAACCCTATCTCCAGGGATGGCAGGTGAACGCGGCCAAAACCGGCGGCGGGTCGAAGACGCAATACACGAACTCCCTCGGTCAATACGTGCTCACATTCGGCGCGGCCGAATCCGGCGACTGGGAAATATCGGTCTTTGCTCCCCCCGGCTGGACGGGCACACTGCCCGGCGGGGCGGGGACATATGACGTGACCATCCAATCGGGTTATTTCGCCATCGGCATCGACTTCGGCTTTTTCCTCGCGGCACGGATTTCGGGGAAAAAATTCGAAGACCTGAACGGCGATTCGGTGTTCACGACGGGCGAACCCGGAATCCCCGGCCTCCTGGTAACGCTTTTCAGGGACGCCCTCCACTACGACAGCGTGCTGACCGGTGCGGGCGGCGATTTCGCGTTCGACGGCCTCCCGTCCGGTACATACCTCCTGAGCGAGGAGATCCAGCCCGGATGGACGCAGGTCCTTCCCGGATCGCCGCCGGAATACACGTTCGAGGTGGATACCGGCGGCAACGATTTCACCGGCGCGGACTTCGGAAACTTCCGGTACGGCGCGCTCTCCGGTGAAGTCTATTTCGACTTCAACCACAACGGAACCCGCGATCCGGGTGAGGCGGGGATGACGGGGGTCAGCATTCTGCTGACCGGACCGAAAACCTCGCGCTCCACTGTGTCGGGAACCAACGGGGCGTGGGGCCTGGACGATATGCTGGCGGACGAACTGACGATCACCGAGGCCATTCCCCCCGGGTATCACCTGACACAACCGGGGGCGGGATATTACAGCAGGAGCGTCACCAGCGGCACAACCGACGGGGCGCTCCACTTCGGCAACAGCGCGTCGAGCGATACGCTCATGTACCGGACGTTGAGCTACGACAGCCTGATCGAGTCCAGGGACCGGAAGGGGAAACTCCTGAAACCGGAAAACCGGAAACCGGATAAGGTGGAGTTCTGCATGACGATAGACAACCTGACCGGGCAGGAGGTCGACGGTCTCCAGGTACGCATCAGAATCCCCATCTACTACGAAGATCCGCTCTTTCCGATGGTCATCACCCCCGAGCCGGACGACATCGATTACAGCCCCAGATCCCGGTATGCGTATCTCCACTGGGCCACTCCCATCCCACCGGGGTCTTCGGTGGAGATCTGCGCCTGGGCATCGAAACCGAGACGGTATCCGGACACGTATCACCACTGGATGTCCGACGGCGTCATGGTGGACAAATCCCATCCCATCCGGTCGAGGAGCACCTTCCTTGCATACCGGCTGCCCCAGCCCAACCGGATGAACGTTATTGACGAGATCATCGCCGGAAACGGAATTCTGGGAGGGATGTTGGTGGGGGTGGAGCGTACGGACATGCCGAAATTCTTCGCGTGGGTGAAATTACGTCGTTTGAATGATTTCAAAAAATCACTCGTCGACCGGTATGTCATCCACACCACCGTGCTGCGGAACTTCTATGATTTCGACAACCTGAAACGGATGAAGGGGGAGATGAAATACGTTTCTCCCCGGAAGCAGAACAACCGGTTCTTCGCCGACGCGCTGGCGCTGAAAATCGCCATCAGGGCGAGCCAGATGACCATCCTCCCCCCCGGACTCGGCGAACTGATTTTCGAGGACGGGGCCAATCCCCTGAGCGGGAAGACGATCCTCGGGATTTCTGCGCGGGCCGATACGCTGCTGACCGACTACTGGGGTCCGACGGCGGCCGATTATTACAACATGGACAGCACTCTCCAGATGATCAACCGGGCCTTCGAGGGACCCATCGATACCATCTCGTTCGCCTCGGTGCTTCAGCTGAAGGGGACCCGGAAACTTCAGGAAGTGCCCTACCTCCGGGCCAATCCCGGGGCGGCGCCCGTGATATACCATCCCGAATCGTTCGACAGGGAACCGGTTCCGGATCGCTTCGCGCTCCACCAGAATTACCCGAACCCGTTCAACCCGGCCACGACCATCCTGTTCGACCTCCCCGCACCCGCGATGGTGACGCTCAGGATCTATAATGTCCTGGGCGAAGAAATGGGCACCGTCCTGGATCAGGAAGAGCTCGATGAGGGAGTGCAGGAAATCGATTTTGAGGCGGGATCGCTGCCGACGGGAATCTACTTCTACCGTCTGGCGGCGACCTTCTTCGACGAAGAGACCGGCG
>DATEDB010000153.1:0-4784 GCA_035286625.1 Bacteroidota bacterium | reverse complement strand
CTCTTCTTCGTCATTTTCCTGGATGATCACGGCGTCGGGGGGCCGGCATACGCCCGGCTTCTCATCCTCGTCTACTGGTTGCTGATCCTCGGATTCGTAGGCGGGGGCCGGATTCTGCTACATACCATGCACCGGCGGCTGCTCGTCGCGGGTATCGGCGCCCGGAACGCCATCATCGTGGGAATGGAGCCGAGGGCGTCCAAACTCTATGATGACGTTCAGCTTTACCCCGCCCTCGGATACAGGGTCGTCGGGTTCGTCCCGGTCCTGCCCGAACACGAGGCCGGATCCTACCGGGGGATCCCCGTCGTCGGAAGCGTGGAATCACTCCCGGACGTGATTGAAAATCTCGCGATCAGGGACGTCCTGATCGCGCTCGATTCGACCGACCACGACCGCCTCCTGTCGGTCATATCGGCCTGCAACGGGCGGGATGTGAGCATGAAAATCATCCCGGACCTGTACGACATCATCAGCGGGCAGGCGCGCACCAACCAGATCTACGGTTTCCCGCTGATCGAGATTTCCCCGCAACTGATGCAACCGTGGGAAAATCTCATCAAGCGGACGATGGATATCGCCCTGTCGTTCATCATTCTCTCCGTGGGCTTTCCGGTCTGGCTCCTTGTGGCGATCGCGATCAAACTGGACTCCGCCGGGCCGGTGTTTTATCTGCAGGAGCGGGTCGGGAAGGACGAAAAACTCTTCAGGGTGATCAAGTTCCGGTCGATGCACGAGGGGGCCGAGAAATCTTCAGGCCCGGTGTGGGCAAATAAGGAAGACCCGAGGGTGACACGCATCGGCCGGATCATGCGGCGCTGGCGGATCGACGAGGTGCCACAGTTCATCAACGTCCTCGACGGCGACATGAGCCTCATCGGGCCGAGACCCGAGCGGCCGTACTTCGTCGAGCAGCTTTCCAGGGAGATCCCGCTCTATAAAAGACGGCTGAAGGTCAGGCCGGGGATCACCGGGTGGGCCCAGGTGAAACACAAGTACGACGAGAACGTTGAGGATGTCCGCAAGAAGGTGGAATACGACCTGTATTACATCGAGAACATGTCGCTGCGCATGGATTTCAAGATATTTCTGAACACGATCGCCGTCGTGCTCATGGGAAAGGGACATTGACCGCCGGGTCGGGACAGCCGGTCAGCCGGCGCTTTTCACCGCCAGGGATACTCTTCAGCGTCGTCCTGATGGTGCTGGCCTCCGCGCCGGACCGGCGGGCGGCGGCTCAGGTCGAAAACGTACCGGTCTCGAACCAGGTCTACGAATTTCTGGACCGGCTCGGGGTCCGCGGTATCCTGCCGCTTTATAGTAACACGATGATTCCGCTTTCACGCGCGACGGTGGCCGGGCTGCTCCTCGAGGCCGGGGCGAAGAGGGACGACCTTTCCGATGCTGAGATCGGGTACCTCGAGAAGTTCAAAAGGGAGTTCGCCCGCGAGCTGGACCGGGGGAATGAAGTCGTATCATCTGCGGGACTCTTTAACGGCGCGTCGCCGGGCGATCTGTCCTCGGACAGGGAGAAGTATCTGTATTTTTATACCGACTCGGCGGCATCGCTCTACCTCGAGTTCCTCGGCTCGCTCGAACACAGGATGGGAAAGGGCGATAGCCACGGATCGCCCCACGCCACGTTCGAGACGCACGGATTCCGGGCCCGGGGCACGATCAGGGGAAAGGTGGGATATTTTGCGCAGGTCGCCAACGGGACGCTTTTCGGGAACCGCGAATTCGCGCTCTCCGACCCGCGTCTGCGGTCGAGCGTCAAATTCAACGAGCTGAACTCTCCCTATTTCGATTTCGCCGAGGCCTACATCCGGGCCGACCTGTCATGGTTCAATGTCGAATTCGGCCGCGAATTTTACAGGCTGGGCACGGGATATTCCGGCCGGCTGATCTTCAGCGATGACGGGCCCGCGACCGATTTCCTCAAACTCGACGCCCGCTACGGCGCCGTGAGATACATCTTCGTTCACGGCGCGATTCTCCGGGAATCAGTCCCCGTGAGCGGCCCGTTTGTCAGGCTGAACGATCCGGCCCATAAATACTACGCGTTGCACCGGCTGGAATTTTCCGCCTTCGGGATCCTGAACGCCGGATTTTCCGAGATGGTCATCTATGAACGCCCGTCCCCTGAGTTTGCGTATCTCAACCCGTTTCTTTTTCTTAAATCGGCGGAACACTCCCTGCGGGACCGGGACAACACGCTGCTGGGCCTGGACCTTGAACTCTATCCCCGTCCCGGGACCAAACTCTACGGGTCCCTGCTCGTGGATGACGTGGATTTTTCGAAACTCGGGACGGGGTGGTGGGGAAACGAATTCGGATGGCAGGGAGGAGCGGTTGTCTCGAATGTGGCGGGCGTCAACGACCTTGATGCGGTGGTCGAATACACCCGCATCGAACCATACGTGTATTCGCACAGGACGGCTGGAAACGCCTACACCAACGGGGATTTTTCGCTGGGACACCATCTCGCTCCGAATTCCGACGAATGGCTTATCCAGGTTGTGTTACGGCCGTCCTCCCGGTGGAGGTGCGTCGCCGGATTCAGGCGCACACGCCACGGCGAAAATTACCGGGACGGTAGCGGGGCGATCGTGAACGTCGGGGGTGACGTCCTGCTCGGTCACCGTGACGCAGATCCCCCCACCGCAAGGTTCCTGGCCGGCCTGCGCGTCGAAATGACTTCCTTGGAGGCGGGTCTGCGGTTCGAGCCGGTGACCAACCTGATGGTGTTCGGTTCGTACGAATACAGGCGTTCGACGTTCGGGATGGGCGGAGGTGCGGCCTCTGATCATTTCTACATCGTAAAAACCCTGCTGGAGTTCTGACGATGGCCGCCCCGGCCCGACCGTCAGCAGGATTATTCTGTTAAACATTTTTCAACAGCTGAATGGAAAAAACGCTCGTGGTCACTCCGACCTACAACGAGGCGGAGAATATCGAAAAATTCATTTCTCAGGTTCTGGCGCAGGGCCCCGCCGTCGAAATACTGATCGTGGACGACAATTCGCCCGACGGAACCGCGGGGATCGTTGAACGACTGATGCCCGGCAACCCGAGAATCCATCTCCTGAAGCGCCCCGGGAAGATGGGCCTCGGGACCGCCTACGTGGACGGTTTCAGGTACGCGATCCTGAACGGCTACGACTTCATCTTCGAAATGGACGCGGATTTTTCACACAACCCGGAGGAAATTCCCAGGTTCCTGGAGAAGGTCCGGGACCACGATCTGGTGATAGGTTCGCGCTACACCGGCGGGGTGAGGGTGGTCAACTGGCCGATCCGCCGACTCATCCTGAGCTACGCGGCGAACGTCTACACGCGGATCGTGACCGGCATGCCGCTCAAGGACGCGACGGGGGGGTTCAAATGTTTCCGGCGAAAGGTGCTCGAGGCGATCGACCTCACGCGCGTGAGGTCGAACGGTTACGCCTTCCAGATCGAAATGAACTTCAAGGCATGGTGCAAGGGGTTCAGGCTCTGCGAACACCCCATCATCTTCATCGACCGGCATTCGGGCGAGTCGAAAATGTCGAGAAAGATCGTATACGAAGCGGTCTTCATGGTCTGGAAGCTGAAATTCAGGAAGCTCACCGGAGGCATCTGAGGGCCGACCATGGACCTTTCGGTCATCATCGTCAATTATAACGTCCGGGATTTCCTCGAGAACGCCCTGGCCTCCGCCCGGGAGGCAATGAAGGGGATCGACGGCGAGGTCATCGTGGTGGACAACGCTTCCGACGACGGCAGCGTGGAGATGGTGGGGCGGAAATTCCCAGGCGTGCGGATGGTGGCCAACGACCGGAACATCGGTTTCGCGGCGGCCAATAATATCGCCCTCCGCCTCTCGAGAGGGCGGTACATGTTGCTTTTGAACCCCGACACGATCGTCCAGGAAGACACCTTCCAGACCATCATTCGTTTTTTAGACACCCATCCCGACGCGGGTCTTGCCGGCTGCCGCATCCTCAACCCGGACGGGACGCTCCAGTTGGCCTGCCGGAGGAGCTTTCCCACACCCTGGGTCGCCTTCACGAAAATTTCCGGGCTGAGCGCGCTCTACCCGGAATCCAGGATCTTCGGGAAATACAACCTCGGTTACCTCGACCCCGACAGGACATACGAGGTGGACGCCATCAGCGGATCGTTCATGGCGGTGCGCCGCGAGGCGTACGAGAAGGCGGGGGGCCTCGACGAGGAATATTTCATGTACGGCGAGGACCTGGACTGGTGCTACAGGATCAAGCAGGCGGGATGGAAGGTCTACTACGTGAGCGGGACGCGCATCATCCACTACAAGGGGGAGAGCGTCCGCCGGAGCGATATCGACGAGGTGAGGCATTTCCATCAGGCGATGCGGGTGTTCGTCGCCAAAAACCACCGCCGCGGCTTCCTCAGCGGGCTGATCCTCCGGTGCGGCATAACGGTGCGGCAGTGGATCGCCTTCCTCTCGAAAATCGCGCGTCCGGTGCGCGCGGCGATGCTCGATCTCCTCCTGATGGTCGTGGCGTGGCTCTCGGCCGAATACCTCTGGCTGGGCCGGGTGTTCCGGTTCCCCGCCTACGCGTATCCCGTTTCATTCCTGGTGCCATGGATGGCGGTGGTGGCGGCGATGTATGTCATGGGCGCCTACACCGTCAGGAAACATTCGCTCGCGACGGTGGCCGGGGCGGTGGTCGCAGGCTACGTCTTCATTTCGGCGCTCACATTTTTTTTTAAGGACTACGCCTTCAGCCGGATGGTGATCCTGATCTCGGGGTTCCTGAACG
>DATEDB010000152.1:0-4231 GCA_035286625.1 Bacteroidota bacterium | reverse complement strand
TGATCACCGCGGTGCGCACCGCCTCCGCGGTGTCGGAGGCGCCCTTCGACTCGCCCCCGGAATTGATCAGCCCGGCCCGGCCCATGTAGCAGTTGGCGACCTGGTACCGGCAGAGGTCGATGGGATTGTCGGTGGTGAGTTCTTCGTACACCTTCCTGCTGGTCTTCCCGAACTTGAGCGCGGTGAACCCGCCGTTGTTCTCGGGCAATTTCTGTTTGATGATGTCCGCCTGGAGGGTCACCCCGAGATGGTTCGCCTGCCCGGTCAGGTCGGCCGACACGTGGTAGTCCTTCTCGGCGGTCTTGAAGGCGGGATTGCGGAGGTAACACCAGAGGATCGTCGCCATCCCGAGTTCGTGCGCCTGCTGGAACATCCGTCCGACCTCCTGGATCTGCCTCTTCGATTCGGGGGAACCGAAGTAGATCGTCGCCCCGACGGCGACGGCGCCCATGTCGAACGCCTGTTTGGCCCGGGCGAAGACGATCTGGTCGTAGGAGTTCGGGTACGAGAGAAATTCATTGTGGTTGAACTTCAGAATGAAGGGTATCCTGTGCGAGTACTTCCTGGATACCGCGCCCAGGACGCCGAGCGTGGAAGCCACCGCGTTGCATCCGCCTTCGATGGCCAGCTTCACGATGTTCTCCGGGTCGAAGTAGATCGGGTTGGGGGAGAAGGAGGCGCCGGCCGAGTGCTCGATCCCCTGGTCCACCGGCAGGATCGAGAGATACCCCGTGTGGGCGAGCCGGCCCTGGTGGATCAGCCAGTTGAGGCTTTTCAGCACGGGCGCCGGGCGGTCGGACAGCGCGTAAACGCGGTCCACGTAATCGGGGCCCGGTATCTGGATCATGTCCTTCGGGATCCCCTTGCAGGTGTGTCCGAGCAGGTTTTTGGAGTCGGCGCCGAGGAGTTTTTCGATGTCGTTGAGGTGCATTTTCTATGAAACCGGAAAATTTAGGGGTATGGTGAAAAGGAATGTCACAATATACGAAATCCCGAATCAAGTGAAAAACCTGCAGACGGTTGGACGCTGACGGTGGGGCCGCAGGGCCCGGCGGGGCGGAGAATGTAATCCGCGTTATTGCCGGAGACGGCAAATTCCGCTATATTCCACCACGTCAACGCCGGTGGCGAGGCATCCATCGGTCATCGCGATGAAAAATTTCCTCCTGAGTTCGGCCCTGACCACCACGGTCCTCTACCTCGACGATTTTTTCCAGTTCCATGATCGCATCTTCCCCGATTATCTCGGGGTCCCCCAGGTTCTTATTCTGGCGATTTATGCGGTCTGGATACTCACCTACCTGCTGGTCAATTACGGCACGATACGGAAGACCGAGGACCTGTTATTCTTCTCGGCGATCGCATTTCTCGGCATCTCGGCGGTTGTCGATTATTTCGATGAACCGGTTCGACTGACGGGCCATCACCTCTGGGAGGACGGGACGAAGTTCCTCGGGATCGTGGGGTGGTGCGTGTATTTTGTCAGGCTTTCTTTCTCGATAGTGAGTGAACGCTTCTCCGGGCGGGACGTGCCCGGGTAACAGTCTCCGATTCGCATCCGGCGTCGGGAGGACCCTCCGGATCGACCGATCTCCCGTCCCGCACGGTTCCCCCCTCATTTTCATCCCCCGCCGAATATTGATATATTCCCTCCGATGAAGAAAATTTCCACCGTGATTTTCGACCTCGACGGGACGCTCGCCGACACCAGCAGGCTCATTTTCGCGTCGTTCAGGCATGTTGCCAGGACCTATACGGGGAAACTCTACACCGACCGGGAGATCCTGGCGCTCTTCGGCCCCACAGAGGAAGTGGCAATCGCGAATCTCGTCGGGGGCGATCGTGCGGAGGAAGCGGTTGAGGAATTTCACCGTTTTTACGCCGCCAGCCACGCGGAGCTCGCCCGCGGGCATGAGGGAATCGGCGAAGCGCTGTCATTTTTAAAATCCCGCGGCGTGCTCCTGGCGCTTTTCACCGGGAAGGGGAAACGGACCACTCTGGTGACGCTCGCCCGGCTGGGGTATTCCGGATTTTTCGACCTGCTCGTGACCGGCGACGACGTGAAGCGGCACAAACCGTCGGCCGACGGCATCAGGAAGGTGCTGGAGACCTGGAGGCTGGAGCCGGACGAGGCGCTGATGGTCGGCGATTCCCCGGCCGACATCATCGCCGCGCGGGAGGCGGGAATGAAAGTGGTCTCGGTGCTCTGGGACGCGTTCGCGCAACACACGACCCCCCGTCCCGAACCCGACTTCAGTTTCAGCAGCGTCCGGGATTTTTCCGAATTTCTCGAAACGGTTTTCACGGAACAGGCCGCCGGAGCGCCCTGATGGAATTGAATAAATGGACGGAACCGGCGGAACTGACGGGCCGGACCAGGATTTTCGTCATCGCCGCGATGGCAGTGCTGGTGTGCCTCTTTTATTTTTCGGCGGCCTCGCATTTCGACTACACCACCGACGATTCCTACATCTATTACCAGTATGCCAGGAACCTGACCGGCGGCGACGGCCTGTCGTTCAACGCGGGGACGCCGAGCTACGGCTTCACCAGCCCGTTGTGGCTGCTGATCATGTCCGCCGGCGGGGCGGCGGGGGCCGACATGCCGTTCTTTTCGAAGATGCTGGACCTCCTGTTCGCGAGCATGTCCGTCATGCTCGTCTTTTTTCTCTCCTTCGAACTCACCCGCGACGTGGCCGTGTCGTTCTGCACCTCGCTCGCCTTCTCGGTAAACGCCTGGCTCCTGAGGTGGGCGGGCAGCGGCCTGGAAACCTCTCTGGCGGTGTTTCTTCTCCTCGCCTTTTTCCGCTACCTGCTCCGCAACGAATACGCCGCCTCCGCGGGAGTGCTGGGGTTGCTGACTCTGGTGCGTCCGGAGGCGTCTCTGCTGCTGGTCCCGATGTTGATGGACCTGCGTCTCAACTCCGTGGATCTTTCCCGGGCATGGCGCACCGGCGTGCGGGTGGTGTCGGTCTGGCTGGTCATCGTTCTGCCATGGGTGCTGTACGCCTACGCGGCCTTCGGGAGCGTGGTTCCGACGACGTTCGGCGCGAAACACGCCGCGGCGTTCGACCCGGGGGACATGGCGGACAGCGCCGTCGACATCGTGAAAACGCTGGGATCGGCCGACGGTGCGGCGGTTGTCTGCCTGGCCGTCCCGCTTTTTGTATTCTGGATGAGATACCGGAAAAGACGGGTCAAGGTTCCCGCCCCCCCGGACGGGGAGAAGCTGCCGCTGCCCTTTTACCATTTCCGCCAGAGTTTTGTCGGGATCGCCTGGATCGTCATCCTCCCGCTTTTTTACGTGCTCTTCTCGGTGAACGTTGTTTCCCGGTACCTGCTTCTGGTGACCCCGGTGATTTTGATCATGGGATTTTTCTTCCTCCATGAGCTCCTCCTGGACCGCCCGCCGATGCTTCGGTACGGACTGGTGCTGGCGCTGACCGCGCTGATCATGATGCAGAACCAGTTCGTCTATAAGAAATACGCCGTCCCCCACCTGGAGGCGTTCGCCCTCGGCATCGAGACCTGCCTGAAGCCGATCGGTTTCTGGCTGGGAGAGCACACCCCGCCCGGGACCGTGATCCTGACCGCGGACGTGGGGGCCATCGGATATTTCTCCCGGCGGACGATCTGCGATTTCAACGGTATCGTTTCCCCCGGGGCTGCGCCGGGCCGGAAGGACAACGACACGTTCACCGGGCTCCTCAGGGAGAGACGATGGGGCGGGATCTGCGAGCCGTCGTACATTGTGCACCGCGGACCGGTTCCCGGGGAGCTGAAGGACGTGAACGGACTCGTACCGGTCATGTCGAGGCCTTTCGCCGGGCTGTCTGTTTCCGACAGCCGGACGGTGTTTTTCACGCTGTACCGGGTGGAGCACCCGGCCACGGAAAAATTGCTGACACGGAGGTAGGCGATGTCGATCATCAGCGAGATGCGGGACGCCGTCCCGCGCGGGGTCCGGATCGGGGTGGTGGGGACCGGGCACCTCGGTTCGTTGCACGCGAAAATGCTGCACGACATCGGCACGGCGGACCTCGCCGGCGTCTTCGACACCGACCCCGAAAAAAGCCGCGCTGTCGCCCGCGCGACAGGGACGAAGGCGTTCGGCAGCCTGGGGAAACTCATCGGGGAGGTGGACGCGGTCTGCCTGGCCACACCCACGAGCACGCACGCCGGGATCGCCCTGGAGGCCGTCCGCGCGGGGAAGCACGTGTTCATCGAAAAG
>DATEDB010000151.1:0-2915 GCA_035286625.1 Bacteroidota bacterium | reverse complement strand
CGGCCTGGGAACGATCGGGAGGGATGCAACGAGCAGTTTATTCACCAGGTCCACGCACACACCAGTGGCGGGGACACCGGAAACAGGGTCATGGCAGTAATCGTGTACCCCAGAGGATATGAATTGCCGGTAAATATAGAGAAGACAGCGTATAAAATCAAGGACGACGGCGCCGGGGCGCCCGAGCCCGGACCGCTCAGAAGACCAGGCCCACGACCCAGACGGAAACAACGATGGAGACGATATCGGCGATGATCCCCGCCGGGACCGCCTGCCTGGTCCGGTTGATCCCCACCGCGCCGAAATAGACCGCCAGGACATAAAACGTGGTTTCGCCGCTCCCCATCATCACCGAGACCAGCCGCCCAACCGGCGAATCGGGTCCGTTCGATTTGAATATTTCGGACATGACCCCCAGCGCCCCAGAACCCGAGAGCGGCCGCATCAGGGCCATCGGCAGGGCCTCAGCCGGCATCCCGATGAAGTTCGTCACCGGCAAGAGGATGGCAGTGAGGATGTCCATCGCGCCCGATGCCCTGAAGATGCCGATCGCCACGAGCATCGCCACCAGATAAGGGATGATCCGCACCCCGATCGTGAAACCCTCCTTCGCGCCCTCGACGAACACCTCGTAAATTTTAACCCTCCTGAGCGCTCCCGTCACGACGATGAGTAGTGCGAGGGCCGGTATGGCCACGATCGACACCAATTGAATGAGATCGACGAGTCCGCTCACGGTCCCTCCGGGGCCGCGATCTGCCGGCGGAAGACCGGCAGGCGGGCGAGCAGTTTCACGACGGCGACGCCGACCACCGTGCCGATCGTCGTCGCGAAAATGACCGGCCCGACGATTTCGGTCGGATTGGCGGACCCCGCGGCGGCCCGGATGGCGATGACCGTCGCGGGGATCAGCTGCACGCTGCTCGTATTGATCACCAGGAATGTGCACATGGCGTCGGTCGCCACTCCGGTTTTGCGGTTCAGCTTGTCGAGTTCCTCCATGGCCTTCAGCCCGAGAGGGGTCGCCGCGTTCGCCAGACCGAGCATGTTGGCCGAGATGTTCATGAGCATCGCGCCGACCGCGGGGTGGTCGGGGGGAATGTCCGGGAAGAGCCGTGTCGTCACCGGTTTCAGCAGGCGCGACAGCATCGCCACAAGGCCGGCCTGCTCGGCGATTTTCATCAGCCCGAGCCAGAGGGCCATGATGCCGATCAGGCCGATGGCCAGCTCCACGGCGATTTTCGCGTACCGGACGATTCCGTCGTTGGTGACCGCGTTCATGTGGAGGAATTTCACCGCGTCGGGGGTGAATGTCCACCGGCCGTCCGGTCGCGGCTCGAGCGTGCCGCGCAGGACCCCGTCGGTCTTCTGTGCGGCCTGGATTTGCCTCCAGAGGGCCGGTGTATGTTCGTCAGGAGAGAGTTCGACCCCCGATCGGTTTTTTCGGCCTTCGGGGATTTTTTCTGAGGGGATGGGGGGAAAAACGATTTTTTGCGCAATCGTCCCGGGGATCTCCTCACCGTAGGCGTTCCGGTAGTCGGCGGGTGATACCGATATCGTGCCGGTGCGCCGGCCTGCCGGCGTTTCAGCCGGAGCGTCCGGCGCGGCCGGCCGCGGGGGCTCCTGCGCGAGGTCGCAGACGACGCCCTGACCGTTCCGGTACCGGTCGGTGGAGATGTCACGCCAGTCCGAGAAGACGGCGACGCCGATGCCGAGCACGATCAGCGTCAGCCAGATGTAATTCAGCATGAGTGCGACACTCCGATCGGAATTCTGCGAACGAACGCACCCAATATACCCAACCCGTCCCCTGATGTCAATAGATCCCGGCGGGGACCTCCCGCGCCGGCCCGGGGGAAGTTCCCTGACTTGCACAATCGGGTCAAAATTGATATCATGTATCGCCCTGACCACCAGTTTACAAACTGCCCCCGACATCCCGATATGCCCGACATCATAAAATTCTTCCGTTTCCACGCCCTTCGCGCGTCCGGCATTGCCCTTCCGGGCCTCATCCTCTCAGCCCTTCTGCTGTCGGTGTCTTCCGGCCCGGCCCAGAACATCCCGTTCCTCACCGACGACGAGATCCGCACACTCTCCAACGAGCTCTCCGGCGACCGGGCATTCGAACATATCCGTGTGCTCTCGCAGTGGCACCGGAACTCCGGCATGGAGGGTTTCTTCAAGGCCGTCGATTACATCACAAAAACCGCCAGGGAGTCCGGCCTCGAAGACGTGCGCTTCGTGGAACAGCCATTCGAGGGGAATAACTATACCGCGCGTTCGGCCGAGCTCCGGATGGTCGAACCGGTCGAGGCGAAGCTCGCCGACATCGGGGAGGCGGCGGTGTACCTGTCAGACGGGAGCCATGACGCGGACGTGAGCGCCGAACTGGTCTGGATCGGCGACGACCTGAATGATTCCCTCGGGGGACTGGATGTCGCCGGCAAAATCGTCCTCACAGACGGTTCGCCCTCCTGGGCGGTGAGAAAGGCCGTCTGGGAGAAGGGCGCCGCCGGGGTGGTGGCCTACCCGACCTCCGAAAGCCGCAACCCCATGGACGTCCCCGACCAGATCGCCTGGACCTCGATCCCCTCCGACCCCCCGGAAGGGAAAAAGGGGACCTTCGCCTTCGCCCTCTCCCCGCGGAAGGGGGAGATCCTGAAGAAGATTCTTCAGACCGACGGGATGCAGGACTATCTCGCCACGGGCAGAAAAACGAAGGGCGGGAAAATCGTTCTCCGCGCGAAGGTGGACACAGAGTTCGGGCCGGCGCCGCACCGCACCGGTTTCGTCGAGGCGCTCATCAGGGGAACGGCCTACCACGACCAGCAGATTATCTTCACCGCCCACCTGCAGGAGGAGAAGTCGTCGGCCAACGACGACGGCAGCGGTTGCGCGAACATCATGGAGAT
>DATEDB010000150.1:0-2744 GCA_035286625.1 Bacteroidota bacterium | reverse complement strand
ATCTTCTTTTTGGACTTGCCGGGTTTGTCGGATGGTGCGGCGCGTTTGGAGCCGCCGGTTCCTCCGGCCGCCGCGGGTGTGTCGGAACCGGGTTGACCGGTCAATGTAAGAAATTCGACGGACTCCAGGCGCCTGGCCAGGTCCCCGAGTTTGTAGCCGGCCAGGGCGGCGGCTTCGAGCAGAGATTTTTGTATACCGCCGGGACCGGAACCGGGAGCCCGTTTCGCCTTCGTACCGGCGCCGGAAGGCCGGTGAACGCCCGATTCCGGGCCGTGCATCGCGGCCACGAGTGCGAGGTAGCCGGCCAGCTCTTCGAACGATTCCTTGTTGAAATATTCCACGCCCTCGTACTGATTGGCCCCGATGCACTCCCTCACCTTCGGCGCCCGGAGGATGGCCCCGAAGAGTGTGGCGGACCCGCCTCTCGTCAGCCTGAAGAGCCCGTCGGAGACGACGAGGCAATCCACCAGCAGGGTCTTGCGGCGGCTCCCCGGCGCGTCCCCGGTCAGGTTCATGAACGCGCGTTCGACGGGCAGATCGATGAGGAGATCGGGTACGCCCTCCCCTGCCTCGGCGGTGTCCCCGCCGGAGGCCAGGGCCGACCACGAGAGCCAGGCCAGGAGGATGCCCGCGTCCGGCGGACGATCGTTGTCGGGGTTTTGATTCTTCAGGAGCTCCCGGATCCGCCCGAGCCGGGCTTTGAACTGGCCCTCGCGCCCGTCGGGGACCGGCGGTGGAACACTCACCGCGTCCATTGCGTCGCGGGCGGCCGCAAAGCGCTTCCGGCATTCTGTGAGCGGGCCCGTCTTTCGCCCCGATTTCGGCGCAAGGGCATCGGATACCGACGCCACCAGCAGCGGATCGAGGAGCCGCCCGAAGGCCTCGTGGAAGGGCCTGAGCCGGATGGCGTCCGCCGCCCTCCCGATGTCGTGGACTCCCCGCCCCTCCAGTTCGCGGCAGAGTCTCCCCCACTTTCCGTCGGTGTCGCGGACCTCGCGGAAGTCCAGGAACACCTTCGACTGGAACGCGCCGAGCTCGAGGCGCATCCCGTCGTTCAGCAGTTCCGTGCCGGGACGGATGAACTCCAGGCCGGAGCGGTGCTCCCGGAAGATATAATAGACATCCCCGGCCCTTTTCATCCTGAGGGCCTCGCCGAGTGTCCGGTATCCGACCCCGCCTCCGGAGGGCGGCAATTTCCCCGCCGAGACGTGGATTCTGCCGGCGTAGCTCTCGTAACGGTTGTTATAGCAGACGATCGCCCGCTCCCCGCCGGACATGTTCGAAAACGCATAGATATCCTGGATGACCTGTCCGTGCCGGTCGACGACGTCGAAGAGTTCGAAATCCGCGGTCTGGCTGAAGAGGTGGCGCATCCTGAGCAGCGGGAAGATTTCCCGTTCGTGCCGCCTCACCAGGTCCGCGTCGGGCGCCTCGTTGCGGTAGGCCCTCCGGTACTCCATGCCGTATTTTTCACCGAACCCCTCGACCTGCCCGTGGGAGAACATCGGCAGGCCCGGGAGCGTCACCATGAGGGTCGCGATGCCGAAATACTTGTCCCCCTTCCCGAACTGGTCCAGGGCGGTGTGTTCGTCCGGGTTGCTCATGAAATTCACGTACCGTTTGAGTATCTCGGGTTCGAAGTGGAGCGTGCTGCGGATCGCCTCCCGGTACATGGCGTTGTCCTCCTTCATCAGCATGTGCATAAAGGCGCTGTTATACACGCGGTGCATCCCGAGTGTCCGCACGAAATACCCCTCGAGGAGCCAGAAGGCCTCGGCCAGCAGGAGCGTCTGGGGCATCTCCCTGTTGATGCGGTCGACGACCTCCCTCCAGAATTCGGTGGGAAACACCGCGTCGAAATCCTCCTGCCACATGCCGTGGTCCGAGCGCGAGGGTATGTCGCCGCCGGTTCCCGGCTGGGGATACCAGAGGCGGTGGAAATGTTTTTTCGCGAGAGTCATGGCCGCGTCGAAACGAATGACCGAAAACTTCTTCGCCACGTGGAGGATCTGCCCGATGACCGCCTCGCGTACTTCGGCCTTCAGAAAATCGAGCTGGGCCGTGTCGTTCCATGGCATGTTGGTGCCGTCGTTCCCGTGATAGATGTAGCGCAGCCGCCCGGTCCTGTTATCGACGTGCTGGAAGACCACGGCGGCGTCGGTCCGGGTCCAGTACCCGTCCTCGATGCGGACCTGGTAGTCGGGATTGTCGGAGAGGTCCCTGCCGGTGAAACGGTATCCGGGGAATGGCGGGTATTCCGACTGGATGAAGTATTCCGGGTGCCTGGCGATCCAGCGGGAGGTAAGGCCGGTGTGATTGGGCACCATGTCGGCCGCCAGCCGGATGCCCCTCTGCCAGGCGCGGTGAGCCAGGTTGCCGAAGGCCGTCTCGCCGCCCAGCTCCGGGGCGATCTCGTATTCAAACACGGAGTAGGCCGAGGGGGCCGCCTCCGGGTTGCCCGTCATTTTCTTGATCTTCTCGGAGGCGGGGCTGCGAGACCAGATCCCGATCAGCCACAGGGAAGTGAAATTCCAGCCGGCGATCCTGTCGAGCTCCTCGTCGGGGATTTCGTCGAGGCGTGAGATCTTTCTGGCGAACCGCCTCGAGAGCTGATCGAGCCAGACGTAGACGTTCTTGGCCAGGAGGACGACGTTCGGCATCCAGTCGGTGTCGTGCGTGAAGTTCTCTGTCTCGGGGTAGTCGCCCGGCCGGCCGCGCAACATCGCCGAAAAATCGGGGGGGAG
>DATEDB010000149.1:0-4671 GCA_035286625.1 Bacteroidota bacterium | reverse complement strand
GCCGTCCGACGTTCCCCAGAAGGATTTCCCCTTCCCCGAGCCGGAATTCCGCCCGCGCCCTGGCCCTGAGTTCTGCCGAGCGCTGCATGATTTCGGGATCGAGGCCGAGGTGGACGGTGGAAATTCTTTCAATCGGTATGCCGTCATCGCGTACGAGTATCCCTTTCACGCACTCCCCGACGGTGATGAACCGGTCGGTCCAGTACCTGTTGCGGAGCCGGTGCGTGAGGTTGTGCGAGATGGAATGGAAACTGTGGATGTTGGCCACGTGCTTTACACCCGCCAGGCGCGCCGCCATCGCCCCGGCGGTGCGGTCGTAATTGGTGTTGGTGTGGACGATGTCGATCTTCTCCCTGCCGATGATCCGTTTTAACAATAAAACGTTTTTAAAGAGCTTTCCGGTGGAGGGGAAATCCGCCGGGAGGACGGGAATGTTCTGTGCCCGGCATTTGTCCAATAACAGATTATCCGGACGGCATGACACCGCGACCCGGTGCCCGCGGGAGAGGAGTTCCGTGGCGAGGAGGAGGACGTAATATTCGCCGCCCGCGTAGATGGAACTGGCGTTCGTGATCAGGATCGAGCGGCTCATCAGGGAGGGGGAGGCGTTCGCAGGGATGATATGGTCACATGGAATCGCGTGGTCCGGGAATAAAGAAAAGGGCGTTCAGGCCCGCGTGGACTTGAACGCCCGAATCTGTGCTCGGCATTCGCGGGCCTATGCGGCCGCCGGGCCCTTCGTCGATCCGTACACCATTGACACCACCATGCCCAGGATCACGTACTGGACGATGCCGTACAGAAACCACTGCAACGCGAGGCTGTAGGGAATCGTGTATGACGCGTACGAATCGTACGCGAAAGGAGTGACCATCATGAGGCCCACGTAGAGGCCGTACCGGATCCCCTCGCCGGCCCCGGTGTGGTTGTACCCTTTCGAAAAAATCAAAGTGAAGAAAAACGCGACCACCAGCGCGGTGACGAAATAGATCCACATCGTTCCCGCCATCTCACCCCGCATCATCCCGGATTGCACGAGGGTCATGTAGGTGTCGTGCAGCATCACGCTGTGGATGAGGTAATTGGTCAGGACCATCACGACGTAGACCGCGATGAAGCCCGTCAGGAGTTTTTTGTTCATCGTTCCTCCTCGTTTGTGATTGTGAGTAACCGGCCCGTTTGCATACCGCGACCTATCCTACCCAAAAAATGTGTGAAAGTCAATCACCAGCCGTACTCGCCGGGCCGCCTGCCCGCCATGAGGTCGTTATAGCGGTTGATTTTCTTTTTCAGGGCGGTTTTCAGGTCCACCTCCACGACCCGGATGCCCAGTTCCGCCTGGCCCATCCTGATGAGAATTTCGCCGGTGGGCGCCACGATCTCGCTGGTGCCGATGTATGTCAGGTCGGATCCCCCCCGCTTCTCCGTTCCCACGCGGTTCACCGTCGCGGCGAACACCCTGTTCTCGAGGCACCTCGTGATCATCGCGTCCGGGCAGTGGGGAAGCACGAGGTTCGACGGGTGCGCGATGAGCTGCGCATTCTTCAGCGCCAGCGACCGGGCGCTCTCGGGGTAATACCAGTCGAAGCAGATCATGATACCCACCCGGCCGAAGGGGAGGTCGTAGACGGGGAATCCGAGATTGCCGGGGGCGAAGTAAAGCGTTTCCCTGTAATAGAGGTGCACTTTCCGGTAGAGCCCGACGATTCCCCCCGGCCCGACGAGCGCGGCGGAATTGTAGATCGCGTCGGAGCGTTCGGCGAACCCGTACACGATCCGCGCATTCATTTGCGCCGCGGCCCCGGTCATTGCCCGGAAGGTATATCCGTCCGGCGGTTCGGAAAGTTTTTCGACTTCCTTCCGGTCGGTGAAGTTGTACCCGGTGTTGAACAGCTCGGGAAGGACGTAGAGGTCGGCTTCGACCGAGGAGATCAGCCCGACGGCCTGGTCTACGTTGAACGCGACGTTCCCGAATTCAGGATTCGTCTGTACGATGGCGATGCGCGTCATCCGGCGGACCTGATGATGTGTGAAAACCGTGCGATGGGTCTGGTAATGCGTGAAATCCGTGTACAGACTGCGACCGGGGCGGTTATTTCCAGAAAAACCCCCTCATTCTCCGGTCTTCCCGGAAATCGTCGATCGCTCCGAAGTTCAGATCGGTGACGAGCGCCCCTCCGGAAGGGACGGGGGTGAAAAATTTTTCCGGGTCGGGGCTGGTCGGGTCGGCGAACCCGGCCGCGCCGCTCGTCCGGTACTTCGGAAGCAGGGACCCGTCGCTCCAATCGCTGATGCCGACGAACACCCCGAACTCGTACGCGCGCGAGACGGCGAGATGTTTCCAGAGAGAGCGGGAGTACCCGGGCGACGGCTTCCTGCTCACAGAGAGCGCCGGCACAAGGATCAGGTCGGGGGTCCGGGCGGCCCTCAGGATGATGTCGGCGTACCAGAAGTCCGCGCACACCAGGACCAGCACGTTCTTTTTGTTAATTGTGAACTCGCCGGTGAAATCGCCGGGGGTGACATGTTTCTGTTCGTTGAAATACGGCCGGAGCTTGGAGTATTCGGCCAGCTTTTTATTAGCGGGCGAAACAACCGCGCCGTAGTTGATCTTCGCCCCCTTCATCCTGCGGTGGTGCGACCCGCCCACGACCGCGCATCCCGCGGTGGAGGCGGCTTCCGCGATGAATTCGTCGTAGACCCCGGGATCGTCTGTAAAAATAAAGTGCTCCGGCAACAATACTAAATCGTCCGCCGCGAGGCCCGGGGAAAACTCCCCCACGATCCTCCGGATTTCCTCCATGTTGCCGGCATCATCGGACGCCGAGAGGACCGGCTGAACCAGAACGAGTTTCAATGACGTTTGTCGGCGTTATTTCGGGCGTTCCACGCTCCGGACGATCACGGCCGGGATTTCCAGCGATCTCACCAGCGCGTTGAACGCGGGGAGGTCGCGCCCGACGATCTCGTGATATCGGTCCAGCAGTGTCCCGAGCTCGCCGCTCAGATCATCGAACACGTCGTGAGCCTGCTTGGTGGGGCGGGTGTCCGCGCTGGCGGCCACGCCGGTGAGGGCCGCGATTTTATTGTTAAGTTTAATGGGGTAGTTCAGCGCGTCCTGGCCGGATTTAATTTTAACCTGTATGATTTCCTCTTCGATCGACTTCAGGCGGTCGTTCATCGCCTTCGCGCTGTCGGAGACGGCCTGTTTCGAGGGGTGTTTGTCCAGTCGCATTACCAGGTCGTCGGTCTGCGCGCGGATATCGCGAATGGCAAGAACGGCCTCGTGCGCGTCGGACACCCGGTCGCGGATTTGTATCAAAAAATCGAACTGCGCCTGCAGGTCGTCCTGTGTCGCGCCAAGACGGGGGTCCTTCCGGTATTCGAATTTCCGGGAGAGTGTTTTGCCGCCGACGGTGAGCCGGGCCTCGTAGGTCCCCGGAACCGCCTCGGGTCCGCGCGTGGTGCCCCCCCACATGATCGCCCCGGGGACGTCCACAGCGTCGGGATATCTCATGTTCCAGACGAACCTGTTCATTCCCGGGTCGGCGGGAGCCTTCGGGTCGGTGCCCCTTCCTCCGCGGCCGCGGCCCCCGCGCTCTCCCCCGGAATCGGAGGGCTTTTCGGTTATCAGGACGAACGACTTGATGAGATTGCCGGCAGGGTCTAAAAATTCCAGCGTCGCGCTGTCTTTTTTGGCAGGAGGCGTCCTGAGATAATAATAGACCACGGTGCCCGATGGGGGATTTTTACCTATTGTCGAACCCGGCCGGCTGAATGAGAACCCGCCGCCCCGGTAGGCCTCGCGCGGTGCGAATAAAAACGCGTCCGATTTCGCATTCTTATTGTCGAGCTGATGGAGCGGGGTAAGGTCGTCCAGAATCCAGAACGACCGGCCGTGCGTCGCCACCACGAGGTCCTTGCCGTTCTTGGAGACGGCCATGTCATGAATGGGCACCCCCGGCAGGTTGAGCTGCAGCGGCTGCCAGTTTTCCCCGGAGTTGAACGATACATACACCCCGCGCTCCGTGCCTGCGTAGAGGAGGCCTTTACGATTCGGATCCTCGCGGACGACGTGGACGAACTCGCCTTCCGGGATTCCCCTGACGATCTTCGACCACGAACGGCCGAAGTCCGTCGTGCGATGAATATACGGTTTGAAATCGTCCAGCTTGTACCTGTTCGCCGCCAGCCACGCCGTGCCGGCATCAAAAGGCGAGGCGTCGATGATGCTCACCATCGACCAATCGGGCAGCCCCCCCGGGGTCGCCTTCGTCCATGTCGCGCCGCCGTCCCGGGATACCTGTACCACGCCGTCGTCCGATCCCGACCAGAGGACCCCGCGCTCGACCGGGGACTCCGAAAAGGTGAAAATCGTGCCGTAGTATTCCACGCTGGTGTTGTCCTTGGTGATCGGTCCGCCCGAGGATGCCATCTTGGTCGTATCGTTGCGGGTGAGGTCGGGGCTGACGATCTGCCAGCTCATTCCCTCATCGGTAGTTTTGAACACCCGGTTGGCGGTGGCGTAGATCACTTTCGGGTTGAAATGCGACACGATAACGGGGTAGGTCCATTGGAAGCGGTACCTGGTGTCGACCGCGCCCGATCCCATCGGGTTGTCGGGCCAGGGGGAGATGTTCTGCTCTTCGCCGGTCTTCCGGTCGTGGCGGG
>DATEDB010000148.1:0-3856 GCA_035286625.1 Bacteroidota bacterium | reverse complement strand
CTTTTCGATTTCGCCAACACCGCATTCTCGGTGATCGTCGTGACGGTCATCTATTCGCGGTATTTCACCAACCATGTCGCCGGCGGAAGGCGGCTGTACTGGGGGCTCGCGGTGTCCATTTCCATGGTGCTCGCGGCCCTGCTCACCCCGCCGCTCGGCGCCGCCGCCGACTCCACCGGCAACAGGAAAAAATTCCTGCTGATCCTCACGCTGTTGTCCGTCGCGGCCACGATGCTCCTTTCAACCGTGCAGGCGGGCATGATCGTCTGGGGGATGTCGCTGTTCATCCTGGCGAACATCGGGTTCGAAGGCGGGCTGGTGTTCTACGATGCCTTCCTGCCGAACCTCACCACGCCGGAAAAATACGGCAGGGTCTCCGGCTACGGTTTCGCCATGGGATACCTGGGAGCACTCGCGGTCCTGCTCATCGTCCAGGCCGCCCTTAAGGACGCCGCCGACCCCGCCTACCTCGATTCGGTCAGGCGATCATTCCTGATCGCCGGCGGATTTTTTCTCGTCTTCTCGATGCCGCTGTTCCTCTGGGTGGGGGAACCCCCGGGGGACAGGGTGCCGGGCGGCGGGTACATCCGCGAGGGGGCCCGGAGGGCCGGTTCAACCCTCTCGTCGATCGTCCGCGACCCCGGGCTCACGCCCCTGAAAAAATTCCTGCTGGCGTTTTTTTTGTACAACGACGGGATCATCACCGTGATCACCTTCGCCGCGATCTTCGCAGACGAAACCCTCCACATGAGCGACTCCGACATCATCGTGTTTTTCGCCATCGTCCAGACCAGCGCCATCGTCGGCTCGTTCGTGTTCGGGTTCGTCACCGACCGGATCGGCCCGAAGCGCACCATCCTGCTCACCCTCACGGGCTGGATCGGCATCGTGATCGGCGCCTATTTCGTCACCACTGTCGCCGTATTTTACGTGATCGCCTTCCTGGCCGGGACGGCGATCGGTTCGACGCAATCTGCCAGCCGCAGCATGATGGCGCTGCTCACGCCGAAAAACCGGGAAGCCGAATTCTTCGGATTCTATGACGGCCTGTTCGGAAAATCTTCGGCTGTCGCGGGCCCGGCCGTCTACGGATTGCTCTCGGACGCGGCCGGGGAACGGGTGGCCATCCTTTCAATAGGCGTCTTCATTCTCGCGGGCCTGCTCCTGCTGCGGGGAGTCGAATCCCCCCTGCCGGGCGGACGGCGCGGAGCCGTCCTCGCGGAGTAAGAAATATTTCTTATCTTCAATCATGAGCCACACGCGATTTTTAACGATTCCAGCCCTGGCGTCTGCATTAAGCCTCGCTGCGTTTTCCGGACCGCCACCCGTCCGGGCGCAGGGGGCGGATGAACACCTCGTGATTTCGATCGAATCGGCCGCCGACACCCTCCGCGCGGGGGGCTCGTCAGAGATCCTGCTGAGGTTCACACCCGATAAAGGCTTCCACGTCAACGCGGTCCCGCCCGTCGGATTTTCCCTGGACCCGGTGTCCGCGGCGACCCCCGGGGACAGCGTCATCGTGCCCCGCGACAGCTCGACCGGGTACATGGACCTCCGCCGGCCTGTGCGGCTGCCCTTCATCATGGCGAAGTCCCTGCCGGCCGGTCCGCGCCAACTCCGGGGGACCGTGACCTTCTATTATTGTTCGGACGAGGAGGGATGGTGCCGCAGGGTGAAACGCCCCTTCTCCCTCCCCCTGTTCATCCGGTAGTCTCCCTCCGATGCAGAAGGCGTACTTCATATCCGACGCGCACCTCGGGCTCGAAAGTCCCGAAAAAGAGAAGGAAAAACAGAAGAGGCTGATTGCCTTTTTCGACATGGCGGCGAAGGACGCCACCCGCCTGTACATCCTCGGGGACCTGTTCGACGCCTGGATCGAGTACCGGACGGTGATACCGAAGGGTTTCCACCTCGTGCTCTCGAAACTGCACGAGCTGTCGGAGGCGGGGCTGGAAATTCATTACCTGGTGGGAAACCACGACTTCTGGATCCGGGATTATTTCGACCGGGAGATGGGAATTAAAATCCACTTCGAATCGTTTGGAATAGTGCTCGACGGAAGGAAAATCTACCTGCATCACGGAGACGGACTGGACCCGAGGGACCACGGGTACGCTTTCCTGCGGAAGCTGCTGCGGAACCGCTTCTCCATCTGGCTGTTTTCATGGGTGCACCCGGACATCGGGATGGCGATGGCAAGATCGTCGTCGAAGTCCAGCAGGAACTACACCACAGCCAGGGACTACGGCGACCGGGACGGGATGCGCGACCATGCCAGGAAACTGATCGAGGACGGGTACGACGTGGTCGTCATGGGACACCGGCACGTTCCCCGGGTGGAAAAAATCGGGACCGGGACGTACGTGAACCTGGGCGACTGGATCACCCATAACACCTACGCTGTCATCGCCGAAGGCGACGTTTCGCTGCTGGCGTGGGGACGGAACTGATGACATGAGTAAAAAAATCCTGCGACATTACAAGAGGATCATCGCCGGGACGGTCGTGCTGGTGGCGGCCGGGGTCTATTTCGTCTATCTGCTCTCCGGGCTCCCCTCCCTCGAGCAACTGGAGAACCCGAAGGCCGAACTCTCCACGAAGGTCTACTCGATTGACGGCGAGGTCCTCGACAAGTTCTACGTGAAAAACCGCGTGCAGATCACGCTCGGCGAACTGCCCTCATACATCATCGAAGCCTTGCTGGCGACCGAGGACAAGAATTTCTACTCGCACTGGGGCGTTGATCTCCCCCGCTTCGCGCGGGCGATGGTCAAAAACATGCTCACATTGCAGCTCCGGGAAGGGGCCAGCACCATCACGCAGCAGCTCTCGCGAAACCTCTACGACCTCAAAGGACAGCGGGAATCCCTCTTCGGTAAGGTCACCCGAAAACTCCGCGAGTTCGTCACCGCCGTTCAGATCGAGAGGAACTACACCAAGGCGGAGATCCTCGAGATGTACCTGAGCGTCGCCTACTTCGGCCGGAGCGCTTACGGGATCGCCACCGCGTCGCAGACGTATTTCAGCAAGAACGTATGGGATCTCAGCAGGCCCGAGGCCGCGACACTCATCGGCCTGTTGCGCGGGCCCGCCGTGTACGATCCGTTCAACCACCCCGACCGGGCGCTCTCGCGGCGCAACGTCGTCCTGAACCAGATGGTGAAAAACGGCTACCTCCCCGAGGAGGACTACCAGAAACTCAAAGGCGGCCCGCTCGACGTGAATCCCGACCACGCGGACAACCCCACCGGGATCGCCCCTCATTTCGTGGAGTGGATACGGCAGACACTCATCGACAAGGCGGAGGAGTACGGCTTCGACATCTACCGGGACGGACTCTCCGTCTACACGACCCTCGACAGCCGGATGCAGCGGGCTGCCAACACGGCCGTGGAGTCGCACCTCGGGGAATACCAGCCCGATTTTAACAAAGAGTGGAAGTGGGACCGGCACCCCGATATCCAGAAACAGGTGGTGGCCCAGGCGATCCGGACCTCCGACCTCTACCGGTCGATGCCGCGCTCCGGCCAGGACAGCTTCTTCCGCGCCCTCAGCGCGAACGCGCATTTCATCGACAGCGTCAGGAAGGAGGCCGCGCAGATCGAGGTGGGGTTCGTCGCCCTCGACCATTCCAACGGGAACATCCTGGCGATGGTCGGTGGATCCAACTTCCGGACGTTCAAGTACGGCCTGAACCACGTCACCCAGATCCAGAGGCAGCCCGGTTCAGCATTCAAGCCGTTCGTGTACACGGTGGCGATCGACAACGGCTACCCGCCCTCCTTCGAGGTGCTCAACCAGCCGATCACGCTGATCATGGCCAACGGGAAACGGTGGGCGCCGAATAATTTCGACG
>DATEDB010000147.1:0-2492 GCA_035286625.1 Bacteroidota bacterium | reverse complement strand
CGTAAATCGGATAGATCCCGGCAATGAGCGAGTTGACGATATTTCCCCCCAGGCGGACCGGCGTTTCCTGGGAACTGTATTCGGGGCTGATCCGCCTGATGTCGTGCACCTCCGTGGCGAGGAGGGCCGCGTCGTCTTCCGTCAGCAATATGGGCCTGCCGATCCCGAATCCCTCGTACGGTTTTGTGGTCCGCCCGGGGAACATGATGGCGATGCTCTCGCCGATTCCGTGCATGTTGATGGCGAGTTGCCGTTTGAACCCCATCCCGAATGCCAGGAGCACGACGATCGCCACCGTTCCCCAGACGATGCCGAACACGGTCAGAAACGTGCGGAGTTTCTGGGCCCGCATGTCGCGGAGGAATTCCGTGAATACGGTCTTGATGTTGTTCATCGTGGCCCCCGGGGTCCCGGCTCGTGGCGGCCGCCCGCGATCCTCACTCGATCTTCTTGACCGGTTTCTCGACGACGGAGTCGCCCTCGGTCAATCCGGAGATGATCTCGACGTTGATGGCGTCGCTTAAGCCGGTTTTAATAAGCCGTTCATCCGATTTGTCCGGACCCGGGGCGAGCATCACGAACGCCGAATCGTTCCTGAACGTCACGGTCCTCTCGGGAAGTGTCAGGACGCTGTCTTTGCGCTGGATGATGATATTCGCGTTGGCGCTGTATCCCGCCCGCAGCGTGGTGTTCGCCGCCGCCGGGATGAGGATTTCGACCGGGAAGATGGTGGCGTTCTCCTTTTTTTCCGCCTTCAGGGAAATCTTTTTCACCACACCCTTCACCGTGTCGTTGGGCAGGGCGCCCACTTTGATCTCCACCGGCATGCCTTCCCTGAGTTTGCCGACATCGATTTCATCCACGGTACCCTTGAAGAGCAATCGTTCCATGTTGGCCATCTTCATGAGGACGGTCCCTTCCTGGAACGACGACAGCGGCGTGACCGGGTCGCCCACCTCGACGGTCTTGCTCAGCACGAAGCCGTCGATCGGCGCCTTGATGATCGATTCGATTTCCGTGTTGTCGATGGTGACTTTGCCGCTTTCCAGGAGGGCGAGCTTTTCGGTGGCTATCTGGAGCCGGAGTTCCGCCTCACGGGATTTTCTCTGCGATTCTTCATATTCCTTGTCGGAGATGAGTTGTTTTTTGATCATCTCGTCCTGGCGCGCCATGTCCTTCTTCAGGTTGTCCACTTCCACTATGGCGAGCTGGACCTGTCGCTTCGCGTCGGCAAGTTCGATGGGCGTGGGATCGGGGCGCACCTCCAGCAACGGCTGGCCGGCCTTCACGTATGTCCCGGCGTCCGCGAAGATGCGCTTGACCACACCGGAGACTTTCGATTTCACCGAGATCTCGTTTTCCGGTTCGATGGTCCCCACCGCCAGGGCCTTCTCGACGATATTGCCGCGCGTGACCTTCACCTTCGGCAGCGCGCCGTCCGCCGGGCCCTTCGATCCCCCGAAAATAAGGAACCCCGTAAGGACGACAGCAACAATAACGACCGTGATAATTATGACTTTCTTTTTCATGGTGGAATCTCGCTGACTTTAAAATTTGGTAAGATTGGGTTTCGAAAGGGAACTTCCCACACGGGAAGGTACGTCCGGAGGAGGAAAATGTTTCGCAATTCTGTCGGCCGGGGTTTGGAGATTTCCGCCGTCAGGCCGTCGGGGGTACTGCTTTCAGGTTGATGAAAATCCGACAATCAGGGCAGCGACCGCACCGCTGTCCGTACCCCGTCACCCGTCCAGGCAAATACGATCTTTTCCCCGCTCCGCACCATTCGTGGAAATCCGCTCGAACGCGCGGTTCCCGACGGGGCTATCGTCATGGACGGCGCCAGTCGACCGTCCATCCACACCTGGCGTGCCCGGAGTTCTCCGCCCCCTGCCACCCTCTCCAGCCAGCTGACCATGGCGCTGCCGTCGTCCAGGAGTACGATGTCCACGCGTCCGGACGGGCTGCCGTCATCCACGACGATCGGTCCATCGAACGTCGCCCCGGCGTCGCGTGAAAAAGCGATCTTGACCCTCGGTGTGTCACCTGCGGCCGTGAACCATGAGACCGCGACCCGGGAACCGGAAGCGTCGATCGCAGGTCCGTTGACCGGGCAGCCGTTGATCGTCCAGCCGTCACGCGAAACTGTCTGCGGACTGCTCCATCGGTCATCCGACCACCGCACGACTGAGATATCGCGGACCTCGCCCTCGAGGCGGTCGCGGTAAACCACTATCGGGCCTTCGGAGGTGACCGCGGCCGATGTCTGACAGCACTCGCACACTTTCTCATCGAGGACGACCCCTCCCGAAGGATCTCCGTCCCGCGGCAGCGACACGTATCGCAGCGTCATGTTCCCTCCACCATGTTTTCCCTCTCCTCCCGTCATCTCACGGCCGTCGAGCCAGACCGCGCCGGGATTGCCGTCCGGCGCCGGGAACAGCGAAACGAAACCGTGCTCGGTCTGCGTGCTGTCGCGGTGCGGGGTCAGAGGC
>DATEDB010000146.1:0-8707 GCA_035286625.1 Bacteroidota bacterium | reverse complement strand
CTCCCCCCGGCTCTTCCGGCAGATAGACACGACGTGGGTCGTGTACCTCGACTCCACCGCGCGCCTCAATCAGTTTGCCTACCGGAGGACCGACCAGCCGCAGGTCACGCCGTTTCCCCCGGAGGAGAAGAGCCTCTTCCTTGGCGTCACGTCGCCGGCCTACAGGCGCGAGCTGAAAATCGACTCGACCGGGAAGCTGGTCACGGTGACCGAAACGGTGAACGGCCTGGACGTGAAAATCCCCCTCACGATCACGATCGAGGATTACATCCGCCTCCGCTTCGCCGAGGACCGCCGGCGGAACTGGCGAAGTTTCATCGAGGTCAACAGGAACATCCTGCAGAGCGACCAGCTCGGCTCCGTCTTGAAATCCTTCACGAATATTTCGATCCCCGTGCCGTCGAACCCCCTGTTCAGCATTTTCGGGGGGAAGGACATCAAACTGAACGTGTCCGGCGCGGTGGACATCCGGGCCGGCTTCCGCAGGACGTCGTCGGACAAGGTCACCTCCTCGGCCCTCGACCAGGTGAGAAACGAGCCGAACTTCAACCAGGACGTCCGGGTGAACGTCAACGGGACCATCGGAGACAAACTCAACATTCTCGCGGACTGGAACACCCAGAGGACGTTCGATTTCGAAAACCAGCTCAAGATCAAGTACACCGGGTACGATGACGAAATCATCAAGACGATCGAGGCCGGGAACGTTTCTCTGCGCACCCCGGCTCTGATCGGCGGGGGGCAGTCGCTCTTCGGTGTCAAGGCCAACATGCAGATGGGTCCGCTGAACCTGACGACCCTCGTGTCGCAGAAGAAGGGTCAGACCAGGGAACTGTCCATCTCCGGCGGGTCCGAGAGCAGGGACATGACCATCTACCCGAGCAATTATTCGCACTCCCATTATTTCGTCGACCTGCTGTATGCGCAGTTCTGGGAAAACCTGCACTCGTCCGAGGTGACGTCCATCCCGGCCGCGGTGCTGGACAACGAGATCGTCGATATCGACGTCTGGCGGAGCGTCTCGAACTACTCCGCCTCCACGCAGCAGTTCTCACGGGAAGTGTATGCGCACACCGACATCGGGGAGCGTGGGGCGGGGTATCCGCCCAACATCGACGAAACTCTCGGGTCGGACGCCAGTAAATCCTATTCCGGCTATTTTATCCGGCTGGACCCCCAGAAGGATTACGACGTCGACACCAGGGCGGGGGTGATCCGCCTGGAAAGCGTGCAGGACGAGGACGCGATCGCGGTATCTTACCGGACGGTCTCACAAAAGAGATACGGCGGGGACACCACATCGTCGGGCAAGCTCATCCTGAAACTCATTAAACCGAAGCTCCTCTGGGGTCAGCCGTCGTACAAACCCGGCTGGGACCTCATGCTGAAGAATATCTACTCGCTCGGCGGGAGGGAACTGAAAAAGGAAGGATTCACGATGAACCTCTTCCGCGGGTCGCCGGGCCAGGCCGAGGTGGACGAGATCCGGGGGGTCCCGCTGCTGCGCGTGATGGGGCTCGACCGTTTCGACCAGAACAACCAGCCCAACCCGGACCAGAATTTCGATTTCATCCCGGGTATCACCATCGACGTCGAGCACGCCGAGCTGATTTTCCCGAGCCTCAAACCGTTCCAGGACGGCATCGTAAATTATTTCACCCGGAGGGGGATCGACACCACGGGAATCGACTCGTTGATTTTCCCGGACGTGTACGATACCACGCAGGCCGGGGCCGATAAAAATACCATCAAGAACAAGTATTTCATGCGGGGAGTCATCAATCTCGGGCAGCGTTCCAAGATCAGCCTCGGTTTCAACGTCGTCGAGGGCAGCGTCCAGGTCCTTCTGAACGGTTCGCCGATGACCCCGAACGTCGACTACACGGTGGACTACATCATCGGAGAGGTGGTCCTCCGCAGCGAGCAGGCCACTCTGCCGGGGGCGAACGTGGAGATCAAATACGAACAGAACGACCTCTTCCAGATCGCGTCTAAAACCCTCATCGGCGCGCGAGGTGAGATGGACCTCATCCCGAACACCAGGCTGGGATTCACGGCGATGAACCTGAACCAGGCGACGCTGAGCGACAAAGTCCGGGTCGGCGAAGAGCCGACCAACAACTCCATCCTCGGGATGGACGCCTCGTCGGCGTTTGATCTCCCTGTGCTGACCTCGTTGCTCAACGGACTGCCCGGGATCAGGACGAACGAGATGTCATCGATGAAATTCAGCGGCGAGGCGGCCTACATGATCCCCGACCCGAACACCAAGAAAAGCCCCATCCTGTCCGACAACGCGGCGAGCATCGCCATGATCGACGACTTCGAGGGGGCCCGTAGGAGCATCCCGTTCCCGATCATTTACGGTGCCTGGACGTACGCGAGCGCGCCGGTGGTGATGCACTCGGGGCTCGACGGGACGTCGGACACGGTCAGGGGCTGGTCCCGCGCGAGGCTCGATTATTTCAACATTCTCCCGAGCGACGTCGTCATCGAGAACATCTGGCCCAGGAGACAGTACCGGACCGGGGAGAACAGGGTGACGGTGTTGAACCTCAATTACTACCCCCGGCGGCGGGCGATGTACAACTACTCGCCCAACCTCGATTCGACGCTCCACCGTTCCGACACCGACTCCGTGCGTCAGAACTGGAACGGGATCACCAGATACCTGGGTTCGAGCGCGGGCAGCGTCCTCGACCAGAACATGTCCTTCCTCGAAATCTGGATGAAGGTGGATTCGAAAAACGCGGAGGACCTCCTCAAGGGACGGCTCCACGTCAGTCTCGGCAGGGTGAGCGAGGACGTCATCCCCAACCGGAAACTCAATTCCGAGGACCTCATCCCCGGGCCGTCCAACCCCACCGGGTTCCCGAACGGCATCCTCAACCCGTCCGAGGAGGATTTCGGGCTCGATACGATTCCGGACGCACGTGAGCGGGTCGTCTACTCGCAGTTCCTACAAAACAACGCGGGGGACCCGGACGTCAGCACGACGGACCCGAGCGGGGACAACTGGAGTTACACGAGCGGCTCGCTGGACTTTACGCGAATCGACGGCCTCGAGGGGAACGGGAACAGCGTCGACGGCCGTCTGCCCGACACCGAGGACCTGAGCGGGAACGGTATCGCGGAGCTCGACAACGAATACGCGGAATATGAAATCCCCGTCGACACGGTCTACACCGACAGGGAGGGCAACCTGGTCACCGAGAACAGGTACATCACCGGCGGCGGGACCGACCGGTGGTTCCAGTACAGGGTCCCGCTCCTGGATCCGGACACCATCATCGGGAGCGCGGTAAGCGTGCAGAGCGTGCTCCAGAACGTCCAGTACGTGCGGCTCTGGCTCTCGGGTTTTTCAGATTCAGTAAAAATACGCATCGCCGAGATGGGCATGGTGGGAAACCAGTGGCAGGAGCGGATCAAAAACGACAGCGTGATGAAGATCTCGGTCGTCAATATCGAGGACAACCCGGAATACGAAAGCAGCCCCGGGTACAGGGACCTCGGCATCGTCCGGGAAAAAGACCGCACGCAGCCCGACAAGGTCATCGAGGGGAACGAACAGTCCCTCGCCCTGGTGTTCGAGAACCTGGAGCCGGGCGATTCCCGTTTCGCCGTGCGCTATTTCGGGAAGGCGAGGCCCCTTGACCTGTTCAATTACAAATCGCTGCGGATGTTCGTGTACGGGGATCCCGCGCTGATCGACATAGGGACGGGGGAATCGAAGGCGGATGTCATCGTCCGTTTCGGGACCGATACCCTGAACTTCTACGAATACCGGGCCCCCATCCGCGAGTTCTGGGACAGCGGTAACTGGGTAAGCATCAATTTCGAGCAGCTGACGGCCGTCAAGGCGGGCCGGGATTCCGCCGGGAAGCTGACCTACGTCGACCTGCCCTCCCCGCCGGGGGCGCGATACGGAGTGCGCGGCAACCCGTCTCTCCGTCAGGTGGTGGAAATTTCGGTAGGCGTGGAGAACCTCGTGGTGAACGGCCAGGTCGGGTTACCCATCAGCGGCCGGATCTGGCTCAACGAACTGAGGCTTGTGGATGTCGACAACACCCCGGGGCTCGCCTACCGCTACGACGCGCAGGTCAAGCTCGCCGATTTCGGGAACTTCTCTTTCAACTTCGCGCAGTCCGACCCCAGCTTCCATGCCCTGGCGGACCGGTTCGGCAACCAGATGACGAACATCAGCTGGGCGCTGAACGCCAATTTTTCACTGGAGGACTTTCTCCCGCAGAGCTGGAAGGGATCGTCCATCCCCGTCGCCTACTCTCACCGGGAGCAGCTCGTCAAACCGAAGTACCTCCCCAACACCGACATCGTGGTGGAGGAGGCCGCCCTGTTGGCCGCCAGCCTGCACCAGGACACCTCCCAGGTAGTGAGGGAGACACCGGACCAGATCATCAGGAGATCGCAGACCCTGCGGGTCTCCGATTCCTATTCGGTGCAGAACCTCCGGCTCGGGTTGCCCTCCGACGCATGGTACGTCACCGAAACCATAAACAAGCTTTCCTTCGGATTCAATTATTCTACCGCCCGGGACCGGGACCCCGCGCTCGAAACCAGGACGGTATGGAACTGGAACGCGAGCGTGAACTACGGGGTGAACATTCCGCAGAAATATTATATTCAGCCGTTCGACGGGTTCCTGGGGGACCTTCCCCTTCTCGGGGCCTTCAGGGATTGGAAGGTGTTCTACGTTCCGATCTCCAACTTCACCGCAGGCATCGCCGCGACCCGCGGCCGGACCTATGAACTGACGCGGGCTTCCAAAGGCGTTCCCCGCGACGCCAGGACCCTCAGTTCGGCGAAAAAACTGGGCTTCGCCTGGAAACTGACCGACAAGGGGCTCCTGAATCTCAACGGGAATTACAATCTCGCCATCGACAGGAGCCTGAACGATTTTGACAACGATTCGGTCGGGAGGGACTTCGGATCGATCCTTCAGACGGTGCTCTTCAGGGGGACCGACCGCCGGTACGCGCAGTCGGTCCGGGTGAACTCCAAGCCGGGAATTCCACACATCTTCAGCCTCGATAAATTTCTGGACGTCACCCTGAGTTACGACGCCTCCTACAACTGGTCGAACGCGTTCCAGCAGGGCGACATCGGGAAGAGCGCAGGGGTGAGCAACCGGTTCGGATTCCAGAGCAACTTCAAGCTGAAACAATTCACCGACCCCTGGTTTGCCGAGGCTGTGGAGAAAAAACCTGCGGCGGCGAAGCCCGCGCCCCCGAAGGCGCCAAAGCCGGGTGCAGATTCGAGCGGAGTGGATTCCACGGCCTTGGTGCCGCCGCCGCCCCCCGACGACGACCAGGGCGGGATGAAACTCTTCGACGGACTGAAAAACGTGTCCCGCCTGTTAATAAAAATCCCGCTGCTGGATTATGACAACGTGAACGTCAACGTCACCCAGGCGAACCGGAGTTCCAATCCCGGCGTGGTGGGTTCGACAGGGTTCCGGAACTTCTGGGGCCGCCTCCCCTTCCAGGGTTCGGTCATCGAGAACGGTCCATCGCGGCTGTACCAGCTGGGCGTGCTGTACGACCCCTCCGGGGAGCTGCACCTGGGGTCGAAATCCTCCTTCCCGTTCATCCGGTTCGGAACGACCCGGGGCCGGCGTGCGCCCAACGCGGTCATCACGAACTCCTTCAGCCAGGTGAACAACATCAACATGAAAACCGACAGGCCGCTCTGGCAGGGGGCGAGGATCTCGTTCGAGTGGAAGATCGGCTGGCAGTACTCGAAAACCACGAGGGACACCACCGATTCCTTCGGCAATCCCTCGACGATTTCCACGACGACCACCGGCAGTATCGAGAGGTCGTACATGACATTCCCCTCGTTCCTGTTCCTGAAATTTCTGAACACGAACCTGGAAAACGTGGGCAAGAAATATGACGAGTACCAGGCGTCGATGCCGGCCGACCTCGCCCTGTCGAAGGCGTTCGAGGACGGGCTGGAAGCGGCGCCGTGGCTGCATAAAGTCTTCGGGCAGTTCCTTCCCAGGGTGAACTGGTCGCTCAGGTGGGACGGGCTCGAGAAGGTCGCAGGCATCAGCTCGGTGGTCCAGCGCATGAGCCTGGAACACAACTATTCCTCCACCTTCCGGCGGGATTTCCGCGAGGTCGTGGGGGTCGGCGAACAGACCGACAACGAGAAAATCGTCTACGGCTTCAATCCGCTCATCGGCATCAACACGGTGTTCAAGCAGTTCCTCAAGGGCAGCCTGACCGGGAACGTGAAATTCAACACCACCACGTCGTACGACCTGCACCTGTCGTCTTCCAACCGGAACATCACCGAAGACCTCACCCAGGACATCCAGGTGACTCTGTCGTACGCGAGATCGGGGTTCTCCTTCCCTCTGTTCGGCGTAAATCTGTCCAACGACATCAACGTGAGTTTTTCATACACGCTGTCGAAAAAGTCGCAACGGTTGCACGACCCCCGATTGCTGTCCACCACCCAGGAGGGGAGCCCGCTGGGGGGGAGCACCAGGACGCAGATGGAGCCGAGGGTCCGGTACGTGCTGAGTTCCCGCGTCACGGCGTCGCTGTACTACCGGCTTTCGCAGATTTCCCCGGACGCCGAGGGGTCCTCGATTGTGGGGACCACCACCAACGAGGCCGGAATCGACATCCACATTTCGATCTGACGCCCGTGCGCATTGACTCTCTGAACCGAAATTTTTACTTTATTTATGGAGTTCCCCCATGACCGTCCAGACATCTTCAAAGGGCCGGGTCCTCTGGGTCGATGACGAAATCGACCTGCTCCGTTCCCATATCCTGCTCCTGTCCGAAAAAGGCTACCACGTCGACACCGCCACCAACGGGGAGGACGCCGTCGAGCTGGTCAGGCGTCAGGCCTTCGATCTCGTGTTCCTCGACGAGACCATGGCGGGAATGGGCGGCCTGAGGACGCTCTCCGAAATCAAGGACCTCCGCCCGGATCTTCCCGTCGTGATGGTCACCAAGAACGAGGACGAAGGGCTGATGGAAGAGGCGATCGGGGTGAAGATCAGCGATTACCTCACCAAACCCGTCAACCCCAGCCAGGTCCTGATGGCGTGCAAGAAGTTTCTCGAGCGCAAGAGGATCACCAGCGCGCAGGTCTCGCGCGACTACATCCGGGAGTTCAACGGCATCTCGGCCCTCCTGCAAAGCTCCCCGGGCCACGAGGACTGGGTCGGCATCTACAACCGTCTCACGGACTGGTCGCTGGAGATGGACCTCCACCCCGACCTCGGACTGAAACAGACCCTCACCGACCAGATCCGCGAGTGCAACGTCGAGTTTTCGAAATACGTCGAGAAGAACTACCGGCACTGGCTCGCGTCGGCGGACAGGCCGCCGCTCTCGGTTGACGTCGTCGATAAATTCCTTATCCCGCAGTTCCAGGAGGGGCGGTCGGTCTTCTTCTTTGTCATCGACTGCCTGCGGCTCGACCAGTGGAGGGAGATGGAGACCCTCCTGCGCGAGTATTTCAACATCACGAGATCGTACCACTTCTCCATCCTGCCGACGGCGACGCCGTACTCGCGGAACTCCATTTTCAGCGGAATCTTCCCTGATGAAATCGAGACCCGTTTCCCGGAAATCTGGGCGAAGTGGGAGGACGACGAGAACAGCCGGAACCGCTTCGAACACAGCTTCATCGACGCGCTGCTCGAACGGAGGAAAGTGCATCTGAAGCCGGAGTCCAGGTACGTCAAGATCCTTGACGCCGAGTTCGGCCGCAGCATCGAGAACAACATCGCCACCTACGCCGGGAACAAACTCACCTCGATCGTCGTGAACTTCGTGGACATGCTCGCCCATGGCCGGTCCGATTCACAGCTGTTGAGGGAAATCTCCCCCGACGAGTCCGCCTACCGTTCGCTGACGAAATCGTGGTTCGTCCACTCGTCGTTGTTCGGCATGCTCAAGAGCCTCTCGCGCCAGAAAAACGTGACGATCGTGCTGACCACCGACCACGGCAGCATCCGGAGTCTTCGTGCGGTGAAGGTGATCGGCGACCGGGAAGCCTCCCCGAACCTGCGGTACAAGTACGGACGGAACCTGAAGGCGGATGAACGCCATGCCATCTTCGTCAAAAACCCGAAGGACTTCCGTCTCCCCAGCCGGAGCGTCACCTTGAATTATCTCATCGCCAAGGAGGACTATTATTTCGTCTATCCCACCGATTACCACAGGTATGTGAACCAGTACCGGGACAGCTTCCAGCACGGGGGGGTCTCGATGGAGGAAATGATCCTGCCCGTGGCCACCCTGACGCCGAAAGAATGAGCGGGGGCGGGACCCGCACATCGTCCGGGTCGTCCACCGTCATCCGCTCGACGTCGGAGGCCGCAACCGTGTCCGAAGGCGGACGACTCGGATCGCGGCTCGTTCCCGGCGACGTGGTGGCGATCACCGGCGGGCTCGGGACGGGCAAGACGCTCTTCGTCCGCGGACTGTGCGGCGCGCTCGGAACCGAACGCCCGGTATCCAGCCCCACGTTCACCCTCGTCCATGAATATCCCGCGCGCGGCTGCACCGTGTACCATTTCGATTTTTACAGGATCCGGGGCGCCGAAGAACTCACGGAGATCGGGTTTTCAGAATACCTTGGAAACCCCGGCGGAATCTGCGTGATCGAGTGGGCCGACAGGGTGGCGGACCATCTGCCCCCTGACCGGTATGACGTCTTT
>DATEDB010000145.1:0-3849 GCA_035286625.1 Bacteroidota bacterium | reverse complement strand
CTCGGCGGCGCGCGTGGCCGAAGCGGTGGGCCACCGGATTCAGGGAACCGCGAAACTCGCGAAAACACACTTCCAGGGTGAGGCGCCGGGACATCCCGATCCCTCGATCGTGGTGATCGACGAAATCGTCGGGATGTGGATCGCGCTTCTGTTTGTGCCGACGACCCTTCCCGCGGTGCTCATCGCCTTCACGACGTTCCGCCTGTTCGACATCGTCAAGCCCCCGCCGGCGGCAGGGCTCGAACGATACGGGCGGGGCTGGGGAATCATGCTGGACGACGTCGTCGCGGGGGCCTACGCCTGCATCGTCACGCATCTGACGCTCCGGCTCATCGGATGAACGCAGTCATCCTCACCATCGGCGACGAAATCCTGATCGGACAGGTGGTCAACACGAACGCCGGGTTCATCGGGGAAAGATTGGCCGGTGCCGGGGTCCCGATCCGGGAGGTCATCACCGTGGGCGATGACCGCGCTGAAATCCTCCGTGGACTGGACCAGGCCTGCGCGGTGGCCGGGCTCGTCATCGCCACCGGCGGGCTCGGACCGACGCACGACGACGTGACGAAACGCGCCGTGGCGGAATATTTCGGCCTCTCCCTCGTCGCAGATCCTCTCCTGCATGACCGGATCCGCGCGCTGCTCTCCTCCAGGAACATCCCCTGGGGACCCGCCGCCGGGGAACAGGCGATGGTTCCGGCCGGCGCCGTTGTGCTCCCCAACCGGTACGGCACCGCCCCCGGGTTCGTGATCGAACGCGCCGGAACGACGGTCGTGGTCCTGCCGGGAGTCCCCTGCGAGATGGAACAGATCATGACGGACTCGGTGCTCCCGATCGTTTCCGAACGGATGAATCGGGAACCGGGCGGGGCCGCGATCTTCCACCGGACGCTCCGGACAACGGGCATTTCCGAATCGTCCCTCTCGACGCTGATCGGCGCCCCGGATTCCATTCCGCCCGGGGTAAAGCTCGCGTTCCTTCCCTCGCTTTCGGGAGTCAGGCTCCGCCTGGATGCGGTCGGGCCGGGACCGGAGGCGGAACGGAGACTCGACGCGGCCGAACGGATGATCAGGGAGAAAGCCGGCCGGCACCTGTACGCGACCGGCGACGAGGAGCTCGAGTCCGTGGTGGGAAGACTCCTCGCCTCGAAGGGCCTCACCATCGCCTGCGCCGAATCGTGCACGGGCGGGTCCGTCTCCCGGAAAATCACATCCGTGCCGGGAAGTTCGAGGTATTTCCTCGGGGGCGTGGTCGCCTACAGCGATGCGCTCAAGGAGTCGTTGCTGGGCGTTCCCCGCCCGACGCTGGCGGCTCACGGGGCTGTTTCCAAGGAAACCGCGCTCGCGATGGCTTCGGGGATCCGCGCGGCCGCCGGGGCGGACATCGGTGTCTCCACGACCGGTATCGCGGGTCCATCGGGCGGAACTCCGGAAAAACCGGTCGGGCTCGTCTGGATCGCCTGCGCCGACTCCCGCGGAGCCGTGGCCGTCAGGCAGACCTACGGTGAGGGGCGCGACCGCGTCGTGGAACGGGCCACATTCTCGGCCCTCGAACTCGTGCGCCGGAGACTCCTGGACCTGGAGTGAACCCTGGGACGGATCCGGACATTCGTCGCCGTTCCCGCACCGGGTGAGGTCCGCGCGGCAATCGGGGTATTTACCCGGTCGATTTCCCGATACTGCCCGGGAGTACGCTGGGAGCCCCGGGAGAAAATCCACATGACATTGAAATTCCTGGGCGATACCGATGAGGGCCTCGTCCCGGAAATTCTGGCCGTCCTCCGGGACCGGACCATCGGAGTCCGTACCTTCGGGATCACGATCGGCGGTTTCGGGATGTTTCCCTCCCGGCGGCGCCCCCGCGTCCTCTGGATCGGTTGCGACGACCCCGGGGACAAACTCGTGGCGATCCGGGCGGGCCTCGTCAGGGACATGGACAGGCTCGGGTTCCCGCGCGACGACCGGCCGTTCCATCCGCACTTTACCGTCGGGAGAATGCCCGCCGAAGGGGTCGCCCACTACTTGACATCTTTACCAAAAAACATTACTTTTGAGCCGCATCACACGGCTGTGAGCGAAATTTTTCTCATGAAGAGCGTCCTGAAACCCGCCGGATCGGAGTATTCAGCCCTCGGGTCGGTGACGTTAACCTGAAGGATTGTGTTGGCCCGGAAAAAATCACCCGCAAAACGAAAAACCATTCTGTTCGTCGACGACGAGTCGCTCTGGCTCGCCGCGGTGAGAAACGCCGTCAGCGGAGTCCCGGTCAGCGTCATGACCGCGGGTGGGGCCGAGGAAGCCCTCAAAAAAATGCGCCGAAAGAAGCCGGACCTCATTCTCAGTGACGTGCGGATGCCCGTGATGAACGGTTTCGATCTCTTCGAGAAAGTGAAAAGCATTCCGAAATTGAGATCCGTCCCGTACGTGTTCATGTCCTCCCTGGACGATTTCGATGCCCGCAAGACCTCGAAGGATATCGGCGCCGACGACTATATCGAGAAGCCGTTCGACATGGGACAGGTCAGGTCCATCATCTCGGAGCTTCTGGGCCGGTTCTACGATAAATAATCGGGGTACTCAGGGTTCATACCCTCTTTTCATCACATCATCATTCACCGGAGAGGTATTCCATGTCAGAAGACGTTAAAAAAGAAGCACGGATGCAGGCGCTGAAGATCGCGATCGAGCAGATCGAGAAGCAGCACGGCCGGGGGGCGATCATGAAACTAGACGGAGGTCCCATCGCCAGGATGGATTTCATATCGACGGGGTCGATTTCCCTCGACGCGGCCATCGGCATCGGCGGCATACCGCGCGGCCGGGTGATTGAAATCTTCGGACCGGAAGCCTCCGGCAAAACCACGATCTGCCTCCACGCGATCGCGGAGGCTCAGAAAAAGGACGGCATCGCGGCTTTCATCGACACCGAGCACGCCCTCGATCTCACCTACGCCCGGAAGCTCGGGGTGGACATCAACAATCTCATGCTCTCCCAGCCCGAGTACGGCGAACAGGCCCTGGAGATCGTCGAAACGCTGGTCCGCAGCGGCGCCCTCGACATCGCCGTGATCGACTCGGTCGCGGCGCTGACGCCGCGCGCCGAAATCGAGGGGGAGATGGGAGACCCGACGATGGGCGTCCAGGCGCGGCTGATGTCCCAGGCGTTGCGAAAACTCACGGCCGCCATCAGCAAGTCCCGCACGAGCGTTGTCTTCACGAACCAGCTCCGGCAGAAGATCGGCGTGATGTTCGGCAACCCCGAAACCACCACCGGCGGAAACGCGCTCAAGTTCTATGCCACGCTCAGGCTCGATGTCAGGCGGATCGAGGCCATCAAGGACGGGACGGCGGTCGTCGGCAACCGGGTCAGGGTCAAGGTGGTGAAGAACAAGGTGGCGCCGCCCTTCCGGGAGGCGCAGTTCGACGTCCTCTACAACGAGGGGATTTCCCGCATCGGCGACCTCATCGATACGGCTGTGGACAAAAATATCATCGCAAAGAGCGGGTCGTGGTTTTCCTACAATGGCGACCGGATCGGGCAGGGACGCGATGCGGTGAAGAAGTACCTCGCGGAGAACGGCAGGATCGCCGCGGAGATCGATTCCCAGCTGAGGACCGCCCTCGGGCTCACGCTCGCGGAGCCTCCCGGTCCCGCCGTCAAAACCGAACAGCAGCCCGCCGCGGCCAAAACGGAGACCGCGAAAAAAGCCGTAAGGGTCTGACCCCCGGCTCCCGGAACGGTCCTGATGATCGTCACCGGCATCGAGCGGCGGAAGAACCATCCGGACAGGTATTCCATCTTCGTCGACGGGGAATTCACGCTCGGCGTGCGATCGGAGGTCCTCCTGG
>DATEDB010000144.1:0-3087 GCA_035286625.1 Bacteroidota bacterium | reverse complement strand
GTCTTCCAGTTCCGATTTTCGAGGGTCGATCACGAATTTCAGGTAGGCGTTCCGGTAATAATCCGCCAGTGAGCTCTGCAGAGAGTGGCTGACGCCGCCTGCCAGCACCAGCAGACCGAACCACACCCAGTGCACGTCCGGGAAGGTGACAGCCAGGCGGGCGAAGAGGTGAAGGTACATGCTCATGAACATGAGGTTCCCCCCCAGCCCGTCCAGGATGCGCCCCAGCTTCGAGCGGTGGTCCGTCATGCGGGCGAGCTGACCGTCGGTGCTGTCGAGGATATCGGCGGCGACCCAGAGGAGCATCCCCCAGGCGTTCGTCGAAACGTCCCTGTAATAGAGCAGGTGCCCCCCCGCAACGCCGATGAAGATGCTGACGATCGTGATGACGTTCGGCGTGATGCCCAGGGGGATGCAGACCCTGGCGACGAGATACCCGAGGGGACGATAGAAATACACGTCGATCGTCTCCTCGACGTCGTGTGCCTTATACGTTGATGCGATCCGCGACATGCGCAAAGACTTCGTCCATGATCGACAGCCCCTCCTCCGCGGTGGCCTCGTCGGTCACCAGGGGGGGGTTGATGCGGATGTCGGGGTTGTACCCCATCGTGATCAGCCCCCTCTTCAGGCACTCGTGGAAGATCAGTTTGCAGGTTTCCCTGCCGAGTTTCTCCTTCGTCGCCCGGTCCTTCACGAGTTCGACCCCGATCAGGAGCCCCCTCCCCCGCACTTCCCCGATGAACGGGTATTTTTCCTTCATGGCGTTCAGCTTCGTCATCATGAAACGGCCCACGCGCTCGGAATTTTCGACCAGTCCGTCCTCAAGGATCGTCCTGACGGTGACGTACGCCGCCGCCGCCGCGAGGGGATTGCCGCCGTAACTCGACGAACTGCCGCTCGGGTTGCTGAACGGTTTCGCCATGACGACCTCGTCGCGGGACATGAGGCCGGTTATCGGGTATCCCCCGCCGAAACTCTTCCCTATGGTGATGATGTCGGGCCGCACGTTGTCGTGCTGGCAGCCGAATAGCCTGCCGGTGCGCCCGAACCCGGTGATCATCTCGTCCACGATCAGCAGCGCGCCGATCTCGTCGGCAATCTTCCGCAGTTCGAGCAGGTATCCCTCCGGGGGGACGACGTTGCCGTTCGTGCCCTGTACCGGCTCCACGATCAGCGCGGCGACGTCGTTGGTGGTTTCGATCCGGATTTTGTCCCGGATGAAATCCACGCACGCCCACTTGCAGTCAGGGAACGTATGATTGAGCGGGCAGCGGCGGCAGTTGGCGTACGGAGTATTATAGACGCCGAACGGCAACGGCCCGAGCCGGTGCTTGAAATTATCGCCGATCAGGCCGATCACGCCGAGGGTCTTACCGTGGAACCCCCCCCAGAAGCCGATCACCTCGGTTTTATTCGTATAGGACTTGGCAAGCCGCAACGCGGCCTCCACGGCCTCGGCGCCGCCGCTGTAGTACTGCGTCCTGCGCAGGTCGAAGACGGCGTTTTCGGCCAGCATCTTCGAGAGATCGGCGCGCACCCGCGTGACGAAGCTCCCCACGTGGATCTTTCCAACCTGTTCACGGATGGCTTTCACGAATTTCGGATGGTTGTACCCGAGGCTGGCCACCGCCACCCCGGCGAAGAAGTCAATATAGCGATTGCCGTCGACGTCCTCCACCACGCATCCCTCGCCCCTCTCCAGGGCGAGCCCGGAAAGCGTGGAGATGGTCTGCATCCCGGGGGCGATATAGTCCTGTTCCCGGTTGAAGATTTCCCTGGATTTTGGACCCGGGATGGGGGTCCTGATCGATGCTTTTTTAGTCATGCTCCTTCAGATGGAGTTGCGCTTTCCTGTGAACCAGTTTCGCGATCTCACGGCTGGCTTCCTCGCGCACGGGCGCGAAACTCGGCCAGTCGTTGATGTCGATGATGGCGATGCCGCCGTCCGGTGAGATGATTGCGTCGCCCCCGTAGATATAAAGGCCCAGGGTCTCGGCGGCGACCGATGCGATGTCGCGGAGCCGGCCGACCGGGAAGGCCGTCCGGTGCACCCCGTTCAGGTAGTACCAGTGGAAGAGGTCCGAATCGCGGACCGCGTAAAATTTCACCGTGTCCCCCTCGAGATGTTCCTGCAGGATGGCCTGCGGGATGTCCCGCGAGTAGAACTCTTTCAGCAGAGTCAGTTCCTCGTCGGCGGTCGAGGCGAGCGTGACGTCCTCCTTGTGGACCGCGTGCACGTCCCCCCTCTTGATCCAGACGCGCGACGAGGTGAACCCCGCCTGCCGGGGATTCACGCCGGCGTCTGTGGAAACCACCACGCTTTTCGGGAAGGGGACGCCCGCCGCAGGCAGCAGTTTCACCATGTTCGTGCGGTAGCAGTTCATGACGGCCCGCGGGGAGTTGATGATCAGTGCGCCGCGGTCTTCGATCTTGACCAGTGTCCCCGAACCGGTGGGCCCCTGCGCCATGGAGAAAATCAGCTTTTCGGGGAGGGCGTCCGGGGTCACCGTCCCCTCGTCGTAGAACGCCACCCCGGCGCCCAGCTCCCTGAGCGCGTCACCGGTGCGCTGGATGATCAGCGAATCGTTCACGACGTGGTTCGGCGAGAATTCCGTTTTACGCCGGATGCCGGCGAATCGTAATGTCATGAGAAAAGTTTCGAAAGAAATGACGGGGGGTCATCCGCCTTCCGCGGGATACCGGCGGCGATTTCGTAGTCGCGCCTGATGATCGCCCCGGCGTCGATACGGGCCTGGAAGCGGTAATCCGCCATGACGGTGCCGGCGGCGAATCCCGCGAGGTTCGCAAAGAAGACCACCTGCAGGGCGATCTCGAAGCCCTCCAGGCCGAACCCCGCGTAGAGTGCGTACCCGAAATACATCATGAACCGCTTAAAGCCGGGATCGAATCCCGAGTAGGGTTCCACGGCACTCACCAGGAGGATCGCCCCCGCGGCCAGGAGCGCTATTTTCAGGCTCGCAAGCCCGGCGAAGACGAGGGCCAGGAAGAACGCGATCTCGCACGAGCGGTCCACGACCGCCTCGATCAGCTTTCCGCCTTTGGACTGCAGAGTGTACCGGCGGG
>DATEDB010000143.1:0-11369 GCA_035286625.1 Bacteroidota bacterium | reverse complement strand
ACAAGAACCGATACGCGTACCGGCTGGAGGGCTACAGCGACCGGTGGATCCAGCTGGGGACAGAACGCCGCGCGACATTCACCAACCTCGACGGCGGAGACTATGTCCTGCATGTGAAAGGTTCGAACAACGACGGGGTGTGGAACGAAACCGGCGAGTCACTATCGATCACCGTGACCCCCCCCTGGTGGAAAACCCGGTGGGCCTACGGTTCCTACGCGCTGATCTTCATCGCCGTTCTGTACGTCGCCCGCAAGATCGAGATTCAGCAACGGGAGCAGAAACAGAGGATCAGGGAATCGGACCTCAGGGCCAAGGCCGTCGAGGCCGAAAAAAGGGCCCTCGTGGCTGAGAACGCCAGGAAGACGAAGGAGCTGGATGACGCGCGCGTCCTTCAGCTCTCGATGCTCCCCAGGGAGATCCCCACCGTTCCGGGATACGACATTTCCGTTTTCATGAAAACGGCCACGGAAGTGGGCGGAGACTACTACGATTTCAACCTTTCGCCTGACGGGCTGTTGAACGTGGCTTTCGGGGACGCGACCGGCCACGGTATGCAGGCGGGGACCATCGTCACCCTCATGAAGGGGCTGTTCATCTCCGAAGCGGCAAAATTCGAGATTCAGAAATTTTTCAACCATTGCAGCAGGGCCATCAAGGAGATCAAGCTGGGCAGGCTGTATATGGCCCTCACCCTTGCCAGATTCAACGGAAAAAGCGTATCTTTATCCAGCGCGGGGATGCCCCCGGCCTACCTCCACAGGAAGGCGGACGGGTCCATCGAGGAAATTCTCCTGAAAGCCGTCCCGCTTGGAGCCATGAGGAGTTTTCCGTACAAGCTGTACGAAACAACCATGGAGGAAGGCGACACCCTGCTGCTGATGACCGACGGCCTGCCGGAGCAGAAAAATTTCTCCGAGGAGATGTTCGATTACGCCCGCGTGATCGACGGCTTCCGCGAAACCGTGGAAATGGAACCTGCGGACATCATCCATCAGCTCGTCAGCAGGGGCGAGTCCTGGATGGAGGGCGCCATCCAGGATGACGACATCACCCTCATGGTGGTGAGGAAAATCGGGGACGACGGCCGGCCCGGGTCGGTCTGACGCGAAACATTCAATTACAGGGAGCACAGTCAGAGAGATTTTTATGGCCGGCGCCGTGACATTGAAAATCGAATTGCCCAAGATACCCGACATCGAGCTGGTGGCCCTCGAGGGTCTCGACAGGCTCGCGAAGCACCTCGAGATCCCTCCGGAGAAGGTGGGGGAGGCGAAGATCCTGATCGCCGAGGCGATCATCAACGGCTTCGAGCACGGCGGCAACGACAATGACCGCGTCGACGTGGAATTCACCATCGACCCGAAGGAGCTGGTCATCTTCGTGAGGGATTACGGGAAGGGGTTCGAGCCATCCGACATCGAGAACCCGGACATCGCGAAGAAACCCGGCGGTCGGAACAAGCGCGGCTGGGGATTAAAATTGATGGAATCGATGTCGGACGATTTCCGCATTGAATCGGGGCCGGCGGGGACGAAAATCACAATAAAAAAGCTGTTGAGTTAGGGAACACGACATGGACCAGGAATTCAGCCTCACATCGGAACTCAGGGATATGCGGCTGGTCATCGCCACGTCCGGTTACGTCAACAACGTCGGGGGCGGGGCGATCTCGACGGAGTTCGGCCGTCATTTCGACACGGGCGTCAGAGAAGTGGTGATCAACCTCGCACAGTCGAAGGTCGTCAACTCCATCGGGATGTCGTTTCTGTTGGAAATCCTCGAGAAACTGCACGAGGCCGGCGGGAAACTCATTTTTACGAACCTCGACCCGGCGGTGGAGAAGATGCTGACCATCATGGGCATCTTCAACCTGGCGGGGAAGGCCGCCACCGTGGACGAGGCGCTCAAATCCTTTTAAACATGAAAACCCCTGCCGCCTCCCCGGACACATTCGTCGACAGGCTTTCCTCCCGGATCGAATCCCTCCAGGAGGGGTTCAGAAAACTTTCCCGTTCGGCCGGGCTTCCCGATCTCGCGAAGCGGTTCGCCGAAACGGTCGGCGAAACCGTGCCGGGAGCGGCTGTGGATATCGTCCACCGCAGCGGGGACGCCGGACCGTGGACCCCCCTGGTGACGAGCGGTTCGCTCTCCGACGGAGTGCTCGCTCGCACGGCCGGCGAAAAATACACACTGCCCTGCACCGTCCGCCGGGAAAACGCGTACCTTATCGTCGTCCAGAAACTGGCCGACAAATCCCAGCTGGGGATTATGATGATTCCCGGGGACGGGGGAGGGGAGTTCTCCGAGGCCGATGTCGTGTCGCTCAGGTTGTTTGTGCAGTACTTCGACAACGCCTACCAGGACCTGATGTTCAGGCGGAATGAGAAGGGGCTGGTGTTTTCGCTCAATCACCGGGTCCTCCAGCTCAACAGCCTCATCGAGACCGGCATCGAGGTCGCGAAACTCGACCATCACGACGCCCCCCACCACCTGGCGATCGTGAGGGCAGCCTCCCTGACGAATGCGGCCCGGGGTGTGGTGACGGTCTCCTCCGGGAAGGAGGTCAGGGAGGAGTACACATTCCCCGTCGGAACGGTGGTCAACCGCTCTTCGCGCGACATGAACAGCATTGTCGCACGCTTCTCTTTTTTGGAGAACACCTACAGGTTTGAACTCTTCGACAAGGAAAGCCGCTCGGGGGCGACTCCCTTCGAGGAAACCGACCACCTCCTCCTCGACGCGCTCGCACGCCAGGTGCACGCCTCGCTCGAGAACCGCTACCTCCACGAACAGGCACTCGAGAAGCAGCGCATCGAACAGGAGATGTCGGTCGCGGCCTCGATCCAGCAGAAGATCCTGCCGGTCGGCCTGCCGGACATCGCGGGATACGACCTGTGGGGGACCAATATCCCCTCGAAGTCGGTCGGGGGGGATTATTATAACTGCATCCCGTTGTACGACGGGCGCTTCGCGCTCATCATCGCCGACGTGGCGGGGAAGGGAGTGCCGGCGGCGCTCCTGGTGAGCAGTCTCCACGCCTACCTCTCGGCCTATCTCGAGGGTTCCTTCGCCCTGACTCGCCTGGCCGCGCGGCTCAACAAGGTGCTCTATAACGACTCCACCGCCGACAAGTTCATCACGGCGTTCTTCGCGCTCCTGACCCCCGAAAACGGGGACCTGGAATGCCTGAGCGCGGGGCATAACCCCGCATACATCCTCAGGAACGACAGGAGTCTCGTGGAATTGCACGCGGGGGGATTGCCGCTGGGGACGATCGACATGGACCTGCCGTACAAAAGCGAGCGGGCGACCCTGCAGAAGGGCGAGAGGCTTTTTTTATATACCGACGGGGTCACCGAGGCCGAAAACGAGAGCCACGTCCTCTATGAGAATGAATTTCCCGTGACCGATTTCCTGGCGCGGCACGTACCGGACAGTTCGGAGACGTTCATCGACGAGCTCCTGGTGGACATCAGGAAATTCACGCGTTCCGCCCCCCAGAACGACGACATCACCGCGATGTACCTGCGCCGGCTGGCGGGCCCTTCTCAGTAACCCCACTTCACCGCGAACATCCGCAGCATCCTGAGATACCTTTCGGGGAAACGGTCCACGTGGTCCCCGCGGAAGATATTGTGGGTGTGGCCGATGCCGTAACGGGTCAGCTCCCGGTCGAACTCCTCGGTGCCCAGCGTCGTTTCGTCGTCACCCTGGTCGAGATAGATCATCTCCATGTTGCGGAGAATTTTCTGGCTGGCGGCGACCGCCGCGAGGGGGTCGTCGTCCCACCAGCGCTGCCAGACCGGGTCGTCTTCGTCGGTGTCCTGCCGCTGGAAGGGCAGGTCGAGATAGAAAGGGGGTTTGGAGGGGTTGGGTGAAAAAGCGGCGGCCTTGGCGTACGCCGCCGAGAGCGACCAGTTCTTTTCGAATGTCACGTTCTGCCGGAGTTCTTCGAGAGACGCCGGTGTTTTATGATTCAGCAGGGCGGTTTTGTAAATCTGCTTCCGGTACCGGATGGCGAGCGGGCTCCCGCTCAGGCTCCCCACCTGTGAAAACATCTGGCCGTATTTCATGCCCAGTTTGATGGCGCCGAACCCTCCCATGGAAAACCCCCCGATCGCCCTGCCGCCCCTGCTGTTGTCTGTGCGGAACAGGCTGTCGACCTTGCCCACGATTTCGACGGCGACGTATTCCTCGAAGTTTCCGATTGTCGGTGAATTGGAGTAATAGCTCCCCCCGAACGCCGTGGATCCGTCGACCGCCACCAGTATCATCGGGGCCAGCTTCCCCGCTTTCATGGTGTCGAAAAACATTTCGAACATGCGGGCGGTCTGGACGTGCCCTTCCTTCCGCTGTCCCAGGCCGTGCAGGAGATAGACGACCGGGAATCTCTTCCTCGGTTCTTTATAATAGACGGGCGGGAGGAGAACGGCCATTTCGCGCCTCGAGGGGTCACCTATGAGGTTACCCCTCAGGGCCTTGCTGTCGATGGTGATCAGGTACAGGTACCGCTCGAGTTTTTTGGTAATCAGCTGGCCATGCGCCGGGCCGGGCGCGGCCAGGAGCAGGGCGAGGACGACCACCGCGAGTGGGCGGCGGGATGTAATGGCCGGTTTCATCGGTTCAGGAACAAATGTAATAAATATTTTGCCGCGGGGAAAGGAACCGGATCATATCCCGGACCTATGGAATTTCGATGAGTGTGATTTTTGATGAGTCTGATTTTCGATGAGTCAATGCGCGGGGTTGTGTCTGGTGAAATTGGGTGGTACATTCCGGAGAGACCGGAGGACTACCCATGAAAACGATCTGTGCAATATTGATGATCATGCTGGCGGGCTGCGCTGCGGGGCAGAAGACCGCGGGCGACGGCCCCGAAGCGGGGGGCACGACACGGGGCGTCTCGGCGGTGATCGCCGAGGATCCTGAAAAACTGAGGGAGACCGTTATAGACCTGATCGGAGACGGACCCGGCGCCATGCCGGCCCTCGAGACGATTGCGCGGTACGAGGACGACCTGCGGTTTGTGCTGGGGGAGCGATCCGCGGCCGAGAACATGGCGGATTCGGAGGCCACGCGGGAGGCCCCGCTTTATGATAACTCTCTCGCACAGCGTTACGTCACGGAAACGATCAAACCTCTCGTCACCGGCGATTCACGTGCCGACCGGCTCCGCCGGTTCACGCGGAGCTCCCTCGCGGTGGCCATCATCGGCATCAACGAATGTTATGAAAACTTCACCGAAACCGGGGACGAGCGCTTCGCAAGGAAGGGTCTCGCCCACGGGTACATCGCCCTGATTTCGGATCCTTCGCCCACGCAGAAAAGCCGCGTCATCGAACGGATGACCGCCCTGCAGGAGCCCCTCCTGAAAAAGTAAAACCCGGTTTCGTTCATAGAAACCGGCCTCTCAGTGCCCGGAACTGGGTACGCGTTTGATTGAACATACCGGCCCGGACTTTTCCGTCCCGATCTCGACACAGCTGCTTTCGGAATTGGCATGAGATCACGGCCTGTATTGCTAATCTCCAGTTTTTACTTTACCTTTTCACGGGCAGCTGACAATGAGAAACGAGAGTTATTCCAATTAACAGGATGGATGATGAACCCCCAGGGGGAAACAATCTGGCCCGGTCTCGTCCCCTACCTCCGGGCAGGGGAAAGGACCGGACCTTCGCAGGGTTACGATCAACCCCAATATCCATCGTGATGATCCCGAGGATGCGCAGGAAGTCATGGAACAAAAAATCAAAGGATGGGGCATACCTTTTCCGATCAGCTGCTCCATCAAGCGGCGTGTGAATTCGTCCCTGTGATGAGAAATCCGTGGACATCAGCCAGGGAGGCAGCGGTTCGCAGACTGACCGCGTCCCATCTTGCGGGTCCAGCGATTGAAGATGCTCTGCGTATCTACGGTGAAGCCCGAAAACGCGGGTGGACCGGTATTATCAGTCCATGGCTCAGCGGAGATCTTCACCCTGGTGCCGCGGCCGCATCCTTCAGTTCCGCGCTTCGTGCAATTATTAAGAACGCACCGGATTGCCATCTTTCCATTAAAATCCAGGCGGTACGGTATGATGCGGCCTCCCTCGAGGAGCTCTTTACCCTATCGGCAGAGCATGGTATCCGGATCTGCATTGATTCGCTCGACATATCGACGGCCGATCCGACGCATTCCTTCATCGATTCCGTTCTCCCGAGATGGAAAAATCTCGGATGCACCCTTCCGGCGCGATGGCGGAGGAGTCTCGATGATGCGCGCAGAGTGATTGAGTGGGGCATCCCGGTGCGCATCGTGAAAGGCCAGTGGTCTGACGGCATAACGACGAATTCCGAATGCCGCCGATCGTATCTGAAAATCGTCGATCTGCTCGCGGGAAAAGTTCCGGTGATCGGCGTGGCGACGCATGACAGATCCCTGGCCCAGGACGCTCTGCGGCGGCTCACCGCTGCGAATGCGAAATGCGAGATGGAACAGCTCTCCTGTCTCCCGCAGAATTGTCACTCCCTGGCGAGTTCCCTCGATGTTCCCTTCCGGATCTATGTTCCGTACGGTTTTCCATCATTACCATACAGCGTCAGGAGCGTATCCACCCGTCCGGCGGTCGTTGTATGGGCCCTCAGGGACTTTATCGCCGGAAGACACAGGAAATTAGCACCGGTTGATCGCCGATAATCGGACCTCCACCGACAAAACCTCGTCAGGAACAGGCCCTTCGAACTGTGCAATTCACCCTGAAGTACTTGAATTCTTCCGGGGGATTTTTCAGGTGACGGCATCCGCCCTCAGCCCCGATTGACGCCGGTTGGAGTGTGGAAGATTCGCGTAAAAAGGTGAATGGATCCTATCGAATTACCTATTTCTTTTATTCCCTGGCTGGATTTTCTGCACGGTTTTCTTTAGAATTCACATCAGAACATTTGTCACATCCCATGCCGCGGTGGAGCTTTCCAAACGGAAAAACGTGAATTCCGTGTGATCCTCGATGACCATGATAGACGCGTTTATCCGCTCGATGATCAGTTGATCAATGATCGTGTACTGATAAATTTAAACAATTCTCAGGTATTGGGACCGGAGGAGAACGTCCCATGAGCCATAATCGACCGGAGCTTAGAACAGGCGACCTCGTCCAGGTCAAGAACGAGGAGGAGATTCGTGCGACGCTCGACGAAAATGGTACGCTCGACGCCCTGCCGTTCATGCCGGAGATGGTAAAATACTGCGGGAAGACCTATCGTGTATTCAAATACACCGCCAGCACCTGTGTGGAAGGTTACGGCATGCGGAGAATGACCGATTCGGTATTCCTTGAAGGAGTGCGATGCGACGGGGGATATCACGATGGGTGCCAGAGGCTGTGTCTGATTTTCTGGAAAATGCAATGGCTGCGGAAAATCAAGATGCCGCCGCAAAGTTATCGTGCCACAGACCTCAGGGCGCAGGCAGATCCGAAGACACCGGATTATAAAACCCAAAACGGCGATGTCTACTTCTGTCAATCCACCGAGCTTCGAAAAGCGACAATCCAGGCTGCGTGGTGGGATATCCGGCGGGATATTGCGGATATCTTGTACAACCGGCAGTCGCTATTCAACATTATCAGACAATCCCTGATCGTCGTTTACATGAAAATTCAGCGGGTCATTCGAAAGGGTGACTACGTACGCGTTCGCGGGAACCTGGCGAAGACACCGACGGAACGGCTCGGACTTCAGGCCGGAGAGTGGGTCGAAGTGAGATCTCTTGCGGAGATCAAACAAACCCTCGATTCCTCCGGCAAGAACCGCGGTTTGGAATTATCGGCCGAAATGATTCCGTTCTGCAACAAGAAAATGAGAGTGATGAGCCGTGTGAACAGGATCATCCTGGAAATAAGCGGGCAGATGCAGTCGATCAACGATTCGGTCATCCTTGAAGGTTCGTCGTGCGATGGAACTTTCCATCGCGGGTGTCCGAGGGACAATCTGTTCCTCTGGAGGGAAATATGGCTTCGCAGGATCGATGGCAGAGATGCCGCGACAGAAGAGACTTAAACATCTGAATGTGCGAATCGTATGACGCATAACGACCCATACCGTCGGCGTGGGGATGATGACAGAAGTGTCGCGGAGGTGCCGCGGTGTACCGTGCAGACCGTGACGTCGGAGGCGGAATTCGACAGGTTGGAAACGGAATGGAATGAACTCATCGAGAATGCCGACGTTCATGTTTTTCAGACGTTCGAGTGGTTGCGCACCTGGTGGGAGTTCTTCAAGGGGCCCCGCGACCGCCTGCACGTCATCCTCTTCTCACTCGACGGGAAGCTGGTCGGAATTGTGCCATTGTATGAGAAACGGGCGATATTTTTCGGAATCGTCCGGTTCCAATTTATCGGCCGTGGTCTCAGCGACTACCTGAATTTGATCATCCGAACCGGCTGTGAACATCTTGTTCTCCAGGAATTTGGGTCATATCTCCATGCGCACAGGCATGAGTGGACGCTGTGCGACATCGAAAGTGTGAATGAGCGCTCCACGCTCATGTTGCAATCGCCCGGGGTTTTTGAGAAATCCGGGTTAAAAGTTCATTGCTATCAGGCCAGCATCAGTTTGTCTGTCGGCCTTCCCGATTCCGAAGAGAAATTGATGACGATGATGGGGGAGACCTCCAGGCACAATTACAAGCGGAAGCTCAAGAGTTTTCAACAGAAGTTTAACGGCCGGCTGGAAGTGGTACAGGTCGAATCGAATGAGTTAGCGGGAGCGCTTGAGATCTTCGCGAGAGTCCACGGAGCCCGATGGAAGAGTCTTGGATATCCGAGCGCGTTCGACGATCCCCGGCATCTGGAGTTCCATGCCCGGTTTTCGGAAAAGTTTGCCCGGCGGGGCTGGTTGAGGATGCTGATCCTGCGGGCGAAAGACGAACCAGTTGCCGTTAGTTACGGCTTCAATTTTAATAAGCGCATCTACCTCTATCAGTGCAACGCGATAGCATCGCGCGAAGTGATGCAGTGCAGTCCCGGAATCATCATCAGAGTCCTGACGGCGGCCGACGGTGTCAGGAGCGGCATGAAGATCCTGGATTATCTGAGGGGAGGGGAACAATATAAGGGGCGGGAATGGGAGACACAGTCCGATCATAATTATTTCCTGCGCATCACCTGTCCATCCGGGAGGAAGTATTGGAGTTTTTTCCCGTTCATTGTCGGTGAACTCCTACTCAAAGGGAAAAAGCGCTTTCAGGAGGAGTACTACGAATATCGTCGGTTCAAGCGATCAAAGCCGCACACCTTTCGGGGACAACTGTCCTATATAGGTGATAAGACCAAAACACTGTTCGGGTTGGGACTGAAATTTATAGTCCATAACGTCCCGGGATTCCGGCCTGTGAAAGTGGAATTGACGGACGCGAAACGGGATAAGAACGGCACCGCTGATCGTGCGGAAAAACCCGATTTGCCGGAGGGACCGGCAGACACGACCGCGGTGTGACGACAGCTCCCTGAGTGCCCGGCCGGTCTCTCTACTGGCGTTTATTTTCGCCGTTCCCACTCATCATCGTAATCCTCCACCCTCTCCCTGTCAAACACCCATCGGTGGCCAATGCGGTATACGGGGGGTTAGTGGAAGGAAGCGCCCGCGAGCCCGTAATATCGCTCACGTGAAAAGCGCCGATTTGGTGCCCGGAACAGGACTTGAACCTGCATGCCCTCGCGGGCACCAGCTCCTGAAGCTGGCGTGTCTGCCAATTTCACCATCCGGGCGGACAACTTCCCTGGAAAATCCCCGTATACTACCGTGACGATTGAATTTAAGAAAATCCCGTGAACATAAAAAATATCGCCCGCCCCGTTGACGCGGCCGCCATAGAAGAATTGCGGGAATAATTGAGATTGGAAATATTTTTGACTATATTTCACGCAATCGAGATAGCAAGGCACCACGGGAGCTTATGACGCAGAAGAAGACCATATTGTTCCTCGAGGACGAGAAGGAGTACCTTGCCACCCTCAGCAACCTGCTCCGCGAACAGGGCTATAACGTCATCGAAACGAACAAGGCCGAAGAAGCGATCCTGAGTATCGGGAAAACCACGCCGGACCTCATCCTGGCCGATATCAAGCTTCCAGGCGCCGACGGGTTCGATTTTTTTGAGCAAGTCAGGAAAATCGAGGCGTGCAAGGTGGTCCCCTTTATTTTTCTCACCGCCTACAACAACATGGAGGCATCAATGTACGCCAAAAAGCACGGGGCGGCCGATTATATCACCAAACCGTTCGACTTCGAGTACCTGATAGCGAGGATCAAGCAGTTAACACCCCCCTGAAGGCCTCCAACCTGAGTCCGGCCTGGGTCCGGGTCCGCGACGGGGGCGGGAACACGGGCAGCGCTGTGATCCACGTCATAACCGGCTCTTATTCTTCTTCATTCATTACTGCAGGTTGCCACACCGATGGTCAATGGGGAAATTCTCATGGAGCGCGATAACGAACTGAGGCGCTTCCTCGCCTGGACGGGGGTCCTTGCTCTTCTTTCTGTTCCGATTTTGATGTTGCTTCGCAGGAAAAGAAACGGGGACAGATTCTACTCCTACGCGGAGGAAGGTAACGTCTTCGAGTCCGAACTCGAGGGTTGAAACCGAACGCCCGCTCACCGGACGGGGGCGGATCTAAAAACTGATCGAGTTCTTCGACCGTTTACGTCCTGACTGGGGGCTCGTATGGATCGGGCAGTCCCCCGGAGGGTATGCCCTGTTGAACACCTCGGTGGTCACCTCCGGACACCAGGGTGTCGACTTCTTCTTCGATTCGACGCAGATCGTGTCCCTCTCCACACCGTCGGGTTGCACGAAATATTCCTGCGGCAGACCGATCGTCCTGTCGGCATAGACATCGCGCATGAACTTCCCCCAGATCGGCGCCGCGGCGCGGCCACCCTGGCCGTCGTTGTTCGTGAAGTGGATGCTCTTGTTGTCGAATCCCACCCATACCCCCGCGGTGATTCGGGGTGTGAAGCCGATAAACCAGGCGTCGGCGAATTCCTGCGTCGTTCCCGTCTTCCCGGCCGCCGGCCCCCCGAAATAATTCCTTACGCGAACCCCGCTCCCGTAGTTGACGTTCCCTTCCAGCATCGTGGTCATGATGTAGGCGGTTTCCTTGCTCAGTACCTCGCGACGCCTGGGCTGGTTCTCCTCGATGACGTTGCCGTACTTGTCCTCGATGCGGAGGATGGCGATGGGGTCCACGGCGACGCCCTCGTTGGCGTAGATCCCGTAAGCCGAGGTGATTTCCAGGGGCTGGACCTCGCCGGTCCCGATCGCGAGCGATTCGTAGGGGGGAAGCTCCGATGAGATGCCCATCCTGCGGGCGTATTCGATCACCTGG
>DATEDB010000142.1:0-2280 GCA_035286625.1 Bacteroidota bacterium | reverse complement strand
TCCCGACCGGCCGGGCGTCGCCGAAAAAATCCTCGCCAGGCACGGGCCGGCGAAAGTCGTCGCCGCGATCGAATCGATGGGCGAACCGGACAACCCCGGTACAGCCGCCCCCGGCCCCGGGCACCCCCTCTCGATCGGAGAAACGGCGAAGAGGATGGGATTCAGGCGTATCCTCTATACGGAACTCGACCGAACGGGAACGCGCCACCGTCTCAACCCCCGGCTCCTCGCCCGACTCGCCGTCTCAACCGGACTGCGCGTCACGGTATCCGGGGGCGTCGTATCGTTCGACGACCTGAGGGACATCCAGAACCTTCAGGAGCTCGGCGTCGATTCTGTCGTGTTGCGCAGCTCCCTCTACGAAAACAACTTCTCCTGCCAGAAAATCTGGCGACTCGCCGAATCCGGCGGCTATCCCTTCACGGCGAAGGTGTGAGGCCGTGACCATCACCGTCATCGGCCACCTCTGCCTCGACGACATCCGCCACGCCGACGGCCGGACGACCCGGAGTTACGGCGGCATCTACTTTGCGGTGGCGACGCTCGCCGGCGTCCTCCTCCCCGGGGACGCGGTCCGGCCGGTCTTCGGGGTCGGCAAGGACGAATACCAGGAGTTCATCACGCTCCTCGGCCGATGGCCCAACGTGGACACGTCCGGGATCTACAGGCTGCCCGGCCCCACAAACAGCGTCTCACTCGGATACGGCCCCGGGGAAGGCAGGACCGAGATGTCCCGCGACATCGCCGGGCCTGTACCGTACAAAAAAATCCAACCCGCCCTCGACGCCGACCTGGTCATGATCAACATGATCTCCGGTTTCGACGTGACCATCGACACCCTCGACGAAATACGGATGAAGACCCGCGACCTCAGCATCCCGGTGTTTCTCGACGTCCACAGTCTCACGCTCGGGGTCCGTGAGAATTCCGAGCGCTTCCGCGCGCCGGTGGAAATCTGGAGACGGTGGCTCTTCATGCTGCATACCGTGCAGATGAACTCCGAAGAGGCCGCCGCCCTGACGCCCGAAAAATATTCCGAGGGAGATTTCGTCAAACAGGCCCTCGCGCTGAACACGCACAATCTGTGCCTCACCAGGGGCGCCTCGGGGTGCACGCTGTTCGTGAACCAGAAAAAACACGTCATCAGGCGCGACATCGAGGGCATCAGCGTCAACGACGCGGTGGACCCCACCGGATGCGGCGACGTCTTCGGGGCGGCGTACTGCGCCCACCTCGTTCATTCGGGCGACGCCGCGGCCGCGGCGGAGTACGCCAACACCGTCGCCGCCGGCAAAGCCGAAATCGCAGGATCGTCCCAGATCGACAGGCTTTCGCTCTTCCGGCTGGACAGGGCGGACCTCGATCTCCTGAAGATGGAAAAGGCCGGGAAATGAACATCGCCCTGATCGGACACGGAAAGATGGGCGCCGAAATCGAGCAGGTGGCCCTCTCGAAGGGGATCGGTGTGAAGAAGATCTTCACGGCCGCGAACAACCGTGGGGGGAAGGCCCTGACGCGGGAATCGCTCCGGGGTGTGGACGTGTGCGTCGAGTTCAGCGCTCCATCGGCCGCGGTAAAAAATATCAACGCCGTGGCGGAGGCGGGGATCCCCCTGGTGGTGGGCACCACGGGCTGGTACGACCAGCTCGGAGCGGTGAAAAACATTATCGATACCCGCGGCACCGGTCTGGTCTACTCGCCGAATTTTTCCGTCGGGATCAACCTGCTGAGCCACCTCATCAACTGCGCTGCCCACCTGTTCGACAAATGCGAGATGTACGACGTGGCGATCCGCGAGACCCACCACCGGGGAAAGGAAGACAGCCCCTCGGGAACCGCCCTGCACCTGAGCCAGCTGCTCCTGCGCAGCATGCGCAGGAAGGACAGCATCGTCGCCGGCAATCCCGACGGAAAAATCCGCCCGGGGCAGCTGAACATTTCGTCGGTGCGCCTCGGAAGCGCGGTCGGGGAACACGCGGTCATTTTCGATTCAGAGGCCGACTCGCTCGAATTCATCCACAGGGCAAAAAACCGCTCGGGCTTCGCACACGGGGCGCTTATCGCCGCCGAGTGGATCCGCGGCAAGAAAGGCGTGTACACCATGGAGGACGTCCTCACGACGGATTGACATGAAACGAGTTCCCATCTTCAGGGGGACCGGCACGGCGCTGGTGACCCCGTTCACCGCGTCAGGGGACGTGGACCTGAAAGCCCTCGCCGCGCTGGTGCGCTTCCAGGCGGCCGGCGGCGTGGAGGCGATCCTTCCTGTCGGGACGACCG
>DATEDB010000141.1:0-2897 GCA_035286625.1 Bacteroidota bacterium | reverse complement strand
CCCCTCCCGGCCCCGACACATTCGATGTCCGGTGGAGAATCCCCGGCGTCCCCGGAAGCCTGACCGACATCAGGGACATACTCGGCGCCGCCACCGACCCGGTCATCTTCAGACTGGTGATAGGCGGCGCCCCGCAGGAATATCCCCTGACGATCGGGTGGAACAGGACATCGTTGCCCGCTGGCGGGTGGAGGATCCGGGATTCGGCGACGTCCGGCTCACTGGTGAACGCCGACATGTGGCTTTCCGATCAGATCCATGTCCCGGACACTGGCATCAGGGTCCTTGAGATCGTCCACTCGAAGGCCGACACCACCAGGTACACACTGGCCGGGAAGTGGAATCTCGTCTCGCTCCCGGTTGATCCGGCGGACCGGTCGGTCGCCGGCCTGTACCCCGACGCCTCGCCGGAAGCATACGCCTATGCCACCGAATATGTCGCCGCCGATTCACTCATCCCCGGCAGAGGCTACTGGATCAGGAACGCCGGAGCGGGGATGGTGATCCAGGCCGGGGTCCCGTTCGTCTCGACAACCGTGGCGAATCCCTCAGGCGACTGGGTCCTTTTCGGAACAATTTATTGCCCGGTCGCCAGGATCGATCTCTGCCCGGGTTGCCCTGACGTCCCGGTGGTGTTCGGGTATGACAACGGGTACTTCCTGCCGGACACGCTCTATCCCGGCGCCGGGTACTGGTACCACGGGTCGGGGGAGCTGAAATTCGCATGTTCCGGGACCCCGGGTGTCGCTCCCAAACCCGGTGCAACCGACCCCCTGGAAGACCTCGACCTGATCAGGATATCGGATGCCTCCGGGGCCTCGGCTGCGCTGTATATCGGACCGGGGAGCGGTCGGGATGGAGCCCGGAACGGTCGGTTCCTGATGCCTCCCCTCCCCCCGGCCCCCGTGTTCGACGCTAGATTTGAAAATCAGGAATTCGTTGAGTATTTTACAATCGGCAACCATCCGGCGGAGAAATCGATCGTCGTCAGCCATTCCACAGGAAATCTGACGATTACGTACCGCCCGGCGGGGAACTCCGGCCGTCGATACACCGTCGGGGTTCCGGGCGCCGGGACTTCCCAGGATCGCCTGCCGCTTCACGAAGAGGTCCCCCTGCGCGTCTCCCTCCCGGGAGGGGGACGGATCCTGTTGTCGGCATCCGGGGTTGTCCCCACGGCATTCAGATTGTACCACAATTATCCAAACCCGTTCAACCCGCGGACGACCATCGTCTTCGATCTGCCCGCGGAGGCCTCCGTGACGATGAGGGTGCGGAGCGTGACCGGCCGCGAGGTTGACGCGGCCTTCGTCGGCCGTCCCATGCAGGCGGGCTCTCATTCCGTTGAATACGATGCGTCCGGGCTCGCATCGGGAGTGTATTTTTACTCGCTGACGGCGGCTGAAACCGGTTCCGGCCGGGTCTGGCGATCCACCGGCAAATTTTTATTGATCAGATAATGATATTTTCTCGGGGCATCACATGAAAAACATCAGTTCAGCCTTCCTGGTCCTTCTCCTGTTTCCGGCGTTGGTCGCCGCACAGACCTCGTGGCAGTGGGTAAACCCGTTGCCGCAGGGAAACCTGCTGAGCGGCGTGTACCCGGTGGGCCCCGACACACTCTTCGCGGTCGGCGATTACGGAACCGTCATCCAGAGCACCAACGCCGGGACGACCTGGATGGTCACCCCGACGGCGGGGGGCATGATCGAATCGCTGTTCGACCTGGAGTTCACCGGGCCGGACGAAGGCTTTGCCGTGGGCGTGACCGGCCAGATGATACGGACGACCGACGCGGGGCACACCTGGACGTACGAACAACTCCCGACCATACGCGATCTGCTCGCGGTTCAATTTCATTCCAGGAATATCGGCTGGATCGCCGGCAGCAAGGGCTCTGTATTTTCCACCAAGAACGCCGGGTCGACCTGGCACACCGAGACCACCGGCGTGATTTCGAACCTCTACGATGTTTTCTTCGTCGACTCGCTGAACGGCTGGGCCGTCGGCGCCTCCGGAACCATCATCCGTTCGACCGATGGCGGGACGACGTGGGCCCCTCAGAGCAGCGGAACCACCCAACCCCTGTACTCGGTGCATTTCATTTCCCCGACGGTTGGCTATATCGCCGGCGCCTTCGGAAAAGTTCTCAAGACCCTGAACGGGGGCTCGTCCTGGACGCCTCTTCTCACCAACGCCATCTACAGCCTGTTCAAGGTCCAGTTCACCTCCACGCTGAACGGCTGGGCCATGGGATCGTTCGGCTCCATCATCAAGACGACCAACGGGGGTCTGTCCTGGTTTGAGCAGTCCAGCAATACGTATAACGACATTTACGGTGTGGCGTTTCTTTCCCCGTCCGTAGGGTATGCCGTGGGAGACTACGGGACGATCCTCAAGACCACCAATGGCGGCGCCAACTGGACGCTCCTCTCCACCGGCACGAAGAACATCCTCTACGGAGTTCATTTCCCCAACTCCACGAGCGGGTTCGCCGTCGGTGAGGAGGGGACTTTCGCGAAATCCACCGATGGGGGGTACACATGGGCGGAACAATTCACCGGGATCTTCCAGACCTACTACGGCGTCTGGTTCGTGGATAACAACACCGGGTGGCTGGTGGGCGACAGCGCGGTGATACTCAAAACCACGAACGGGGGCGTCAGCTGGAACGACCAGAACAGCAGATCGGAGGAAACCCTCAACTCCGTTTATTTCCAGAATTCCAGCCGGGGCTGGGCGGTCGGTGATTATGGCACGATTCTCGGAACCACCAACGGCGGATCCTCCTGGAATCAGAAATCCGTCGCCTCGTTCACCTCGTTCCTCAAAATCAGGTTTCTCAACGACATGGTGGGATGGGTGGTCGGTTTCAGCGGCGAAATTTTCAAAACCAC
>DATEDB010000140.1:0-2097 GCA_035286625.1 Bacteroidota bacterium | reverse complement strand
TCATCGACCGCGAAGGAACGGTCGTATCGTATTTTCACGTGGGCCTGGCCCCGCACTGGTCCAGGGAACATCACATGGACGAGATGCCCCGGAGCACGAGGTTCATCGGACACGAAACCCGGACGCTCCGGGGACGATTGACCTCCTGGTATAAAGGCTACGCCCCGGTATTCGCCGCAGACGGGAGATTCGCCGGGGGAGTCTGGATCGGATCTTCGCCCAACGGTCCGGAAAAGATTTTCGGCCGGGACATGGACCTGCTCGCGCTCTTCCCGAAAGCCGATACCCGGGCAGGTGTGAGAATGGTTCTCCTCGCCGAATACTCCGAAGGCAGGCTCCTCAGCGCATCGGCGGACGACATCCCGTACGGGATGGAACTCGCGGCGTCGATTCCCGGCGGCGTGGTGCCGCCGGAGGGGATGTGGGTGAACGATACGTTCGGCGGGAGGGAGTACGAAACGTTCTACCTGCCGACGAAAGACAGGACGGTCCTGGGCGTGAGCCTCGAATCGCTCGGATCGGCGTGGCATTTTTACAGTTATTCGAGGTACCTGATTTTTTTCTTCGTGGTGATGCTCGTCCTCGGAGTGTTCTATGCCGGTGTCCGCGCACTAAAAGGGTGGGCCGGGGAGTTCACGTTCCGCTCGAAACTGATCGGCGCGTTCACCCTTGTGTCGATAATACCGGTGGTCCTTCTGGCGTATTACAACAGGCAGTCGTCGCAGGTCGACGCCGCCGAGTCCACCGCCGGCTACCTGCGGAGGGAGACCGGGCTGGTGCTCGACGAAATCCTGGAGGGGATGGGTGTGCCTGTCCCTTATGAGCTCTCAGGGTACAGCGACGATGAACTCGGGGACCTCGCCGCCCAACTGAACACCGATTTTACACTGTATTCCGGTCAGAACGTGCAGGGATCCAGCCGGGCCGAGCTGTTCTCGGCCGAGCTTATCGACACGAGGATCAGCGCCGGGGCCTACGAGGCGCTGTACATTTCAGACCTGAATTTTTATATGGAAGAACAGCACATCGGGACGCTCACATACCTTGTCGGTTACCGGCCCATCCGGTCGCAGTCAGGGGATGTCATCGGGGCAGTCGCGGTTCCGGCCTTATCGAGGCAGAACCAGGCGGAGGTCCTCCTGGCAAAGGAAAACGTCCTCCTCTACGGCATCTATTTCCTGGTACTGGGCATATCACTGATCGTCGGGACCGTCATCGCGAACCAGATTTCCCGGCCTGTCGGGAGGCTGACTGCGGCGGCCAGGCGTGTGGCCACCGGCGAGCTGGACGTCACCCTTGAAACAGGACGCGGGGACGAACTCGGCGAGCTGGAATCGGCCTTCCAGGCAATGACGTCGGACCTGAAGGACGTCCAGGAACGCATCGTCAGGGCCGAACGTGAACTCGCCTGGAAGGAAATGGCGAGACAGGTCGCCCACGAAATCAAGAATCCGCTGACCCCGATGCGACTGTCGCTCCAACACCTGGTGTCGGCCTACAGGAAGGGCGCGGAGGGTTTCGGCGACCTGCTCCGCACCGTCTCGGCCACGGTGCTTGAACAGATCGAATCCCTCGACAGGATCGCCGCGGAATTTTCAACTTTTGCCCGGTTTCCGGAAAGGCGGCTGACGGTGTGCGATCTCCACGAGGTGTTGCGCGAGGCGATAACCCTGCACGCGCAGGGGGGGGTACGCTTTTCCGAGGAGTACACGAAGGCTCCCGTTCCGGTGAGGGCGGACGGAGAGGAACTCCGCCGGGCGTTCATCAACATCATCAGGAACTCCATCCAGGCGACCGCGGGCCGGGTGAATATTTCGGTCAGGACCGCGGTGCGCGAAGGGATGGTCGGTGTGGTCATCTCCGACGACGGTCCGGGCATGACCCCGGAGATCCGGACGCGGTTGTTCGAACCCAATTTTTCCACGAAGACCGACGGTATGGGAATTGGGCTGACCATCGTCAGGAAAACCATCATCGGCCTGGGGGGAACGGTCGAATTGACCTCCGCGCCCGGGGAGGGAACAACCGTTTCGTTGACATTCCCCCTGGCCGAGACCGGCGGTGAATAAGACCGGGCCGGAAAAACAGGAGGGCGCG
>DATEDB010000139.1:0-13700 GCA_035286625.1 Bacteroidota bacterium | reverse complement strand
GGAGAGGCGTGGATATGGGACCGTCGGCCCTCAGAATCGGCGGAATTGGGGACAGACTCCGGGACCTGGGATACAGGGTGATCGACGGGGGCGACATCACGATTAAGACCCAGGAAGAACAGAAGATCAAGGACCCGAGGCTGAAGTACCTTCCCGAGATCACCCGCGCGGTTTCCATTCTCGCGCACAAGGTCAGCGCCAGCATGGACGACGGTCGGTTCCCCCTCGTCCTCGGCGGAGACCATTCCATAGCGGTCGGGACGATCAGCGGCGTCGCCCGGCATCTGCGCAAAAAAAAGAAGCGGCTCGGCGTGCTCTGGATCGACGCGCACGGGGATTTCAACACGCCGGCCAGCTCACCCTCGGGAAACATCCACGGCATGCCGCTTGCGGTCTGCGCCGGTTTCGGTCCGCCCGAACTTCAGGCCGTGGGAGGGAAGTTCCGGAAGGTCGATCCGAAGAACGTGGCCATCATCGGGCTGAGGGACCTCGACGAGGTGGAAAGGAAAAACCTGGTCCGCTACGGGGTCAACCTTTTCACGATGGAGGAGATCGACCGGCACGGGATGCACCGCGTCATGCGCAGAGCGCTGAACTGCATCGTGCGGAGGGTGGACTACCTGCATGTGAGTTTCGACCTCGACAGCGTCGACCCGGTGTACGCGCCCGGCGTCGGCACGCCGGTCAGGGGCGGACTCGATTACCGCGAAGCGCACCTGCTGATGGAGATGGTCGCCGAGTCGGGGAAAATGACGTCGATGGAACTCGTGGAAGTCAATCCCATTATCGACGTGAGAAACCAGTCCGCGGAGTTCGCCGTCGAACTGGTCCAGTCCGCGTTCGGCAAAAAGATACTGTGACGCTGAAGCTCCACCGATAGTCGATCCGAAATTACCGATGAGGAAAATTTGATGGAAATATTCACCTGGTTCGGGAGGGGCGGGCTGATCATGTACCCGATCCTCCTCTGCTCCGTCGTTGCGCTGTATATCGTCATCGAACGCATGCTGACGTTCCGGGGAGCCAGGCCGCCGGGCGGGGCCTTCCAGCTCAAGCTCCGGAAAGTGCTCGAGGGGAGGGACGTCCGCCTGGCGCAGGAGCTGTGCATCCAGGAAAAATCCGCCATGGGTCGCATCGTCGGCGCCGGCCTGGAGAAGATACACCACGGACCCATGCGGGTCCGGCAGGCGATGGAGGACCAGGGCAGGGAGGAAGTGACGCAGATGGAGCGCCACCTCGGCATCCTGGCGTCGATTGCCGGGATCGCGCCGATGCTCGGATTCCTCGGGACGGTGACGGGCCTCATCGTGGCGTTCCAGTCTGTGGCCACCGCGGCCGGACAGCCCTCGCCGGTCGATCTCGCCGACGGCATCTGGGAAGCCCTCGTGACCACCGTGTTCGGCCTGGTCGTCGGGATTCCCGCGGCCGCGGCCTACAATTACCTGGTGAATCAGGTCCACGCCATCGCGGCGACGTTCGAACGGATCGCGCGCGACAGCCTCGACGCCATCGAAGAGTCGATCCACCTCAACACGCCCAGGGGCGCGGCGGAACACCAGCCGCTGCGGCTTCGTCGGGAGGAGCCCGCGGCGTGAACTTCAGGACCTCAAAGCGGCAGACGTACCTCGAGTCGTTCAATTTCTCCTCCCTGACGGACGTCGTGATGCAGCTGCTCATCTTTTTTCTCCTGACGTTCTCTTTCGCGAACACGAGGGGGATGAACGTCACCCTCCCGAAGACGTCCGTGGGGCAGTCCCCCAGCCAGAAGACGATTTCCGTGACGGTGATGAAGGGGAAAAAGATCTACATCAACAGCGAGGAAGTCGGGAAAGACCGGCTCGCCGCGCGGCTCAGGGCGCTGCTGGGCTCCGACCCCCAACAGCAGATCGTCGTGAGGGCTGACAAGGATCTCCTGCTGCAGGACGTCGTGGAGATCCTGGACCTGGCAAAGGGCGCGGGTGCCACACGGCTTTTCATCGCGACGAACGCCGAAAACGAGGAACGATGACCGGACCGTACGCCTCCACCGATCCGGACCGAAGGAACAGGGTTGTCTCGCTGGCGGCGAGCATCGTCATCCACACGGTCCTGATGATCATCCTTTCCTTTGTGCTGGTCCTGAAACCCCGTCAGCCCGAGTTGATAGAGCTGGACTGGGGGTCCACCAGCGGGGCTCCCAACCAGAATATCACACAGACGGAAACCGATCCGAACCGCCGCCAGGAGAGCGAACCGGCCGCGGCCGCCAGGACAGAATCGAAACTGGACCTCCCCGTGATGAAAAATCCTTCCGAGGAAACAATCCCGGCCACGAAAAAAATCTCGAAAGCCGCCTCGACCGGCACCAGCAAGGCCAAAACGCAGGGCGCCACGGCGGCCGAAACCACGCCGCGGCGTCGCCGCTCCACGGCCGGACCGGCCGGAGGTTCCGGCAAGTCCACCGGCTACTCCATCGACTGGGCCGGATCGGGAACCCGGCGATTGCTGAGCGGGCGTCTCCCGCAGTATCCGCCGGGCACGGATAAAGAGATGCCCGTCCTCCTGCAGTTCATCGTCCTGCCGGACGGATCGGTCTCGGGCATCATCCCGGTCGTCAGGAGCGACGAGTTGCTGGAACGGGAAGCCATCTCCGCGCTGCGGACCTGGAGGTTCGATCCCCTCCCGCCGCAGTTCGAACAGAAGGTCCAGACGGCGAAAATCACTTTTATTTTCAAACTCGAATAGGTCACATCGAAAGGAGCATCCCGGTATATGAACAGACGCAACGCGCACAAGATGTCGATTCCCGTTCTCCTGCTCTTCCTGCTCTTCGGGGCGATGCCCGGCGAGGCGCAGGAATCGAGGGCCCTGCAACCGGAATGGTGGTTCGGCGGTTCGGTGGGACTGAACGTGAATTTTTACTCCCCCGACTTCCGCACCCTCAACTCTTTGGTCGTGGCGCCGGCCCCGTTCACGGGCGGTTCGGGGAACGGCCTGTTCATCGCCCCCCTGGTGGAATACCGGCCCGACCCGGTCTGGGGGGGAATGGCCTCACTCGGCTTCGACTCCAGGAGCGGGTCGTTCGACGACGTCTCCTCCGGGGGCGTGACGAGGTCCCTGAGCGCGTCGATGAACTACATCACTCTCGAGCCGAGCCTGCGCGTTTCCCCGTTCCCGTCCGACGTGTACCTGTTCGCCGGCCCCCGCATCGCCTTCAACGTGGCCAAGTCTTTCACGTACAGGCAGACCGGCCTGAGTGACACTTCGGGCGATTTCGGATCGGTGCGCGGTGCGGTCCTTACAGGGCAGATCGGGGCGGGCATCGACTTCCCCCTGACCGGCGGCGACGCCCCCACGCAGATCGCCGCCTCTCCGTTTATCGCGCTCCATTTCGGGCGGGGTGTCAGGTCCGAGGAATCCTGGGGCCTGACCACCGTGCGCCTGGGGCTGGCCGTCAAATTCGGCAGCACCTCCCGAGCCACAGAGCGGGCCCGGGAAGAGATCGGTTTCAGCATCCGCGCACCGAGGATCATTCCCGGCGAGAGGCGGGTGCAGGAAACCTTCCCCACGCGGAATTTCGTGTTCTTCGATCCCGGGTCAACGGAGATCCCGTCCCGGTACAGCCTCCTGAGGCCCGCGGAAGCCGCCTCGTTTCACGAAGGACAGCTCCTCGAGGCGCAGCCGAAAGACCTCACGGGGCGTTCGCGCCGCCAGATGACGGTCTACCACAACGTGCTCAATATCATCGGCGACAGGATGAGACGGATGAGGGAAGCCACGGTGGATCTTATCGGGAGCTCCGAAGGGGGGGTCTGGGAGGGCAAACAGATGGCCGAGTCGGTCAAGCGGTACCTGACCTCGGTGTTCGGCATCGACGACGGCAGAATTCGCACCGTCGGGCAGGAGAAACCCGATATCCCCTCCGTCCAGCGGGGCGCCACGCGCGAGCTGGACCTCGTCGGGCCTGAGGACCGGAGGGTGGAGATCGCCAGCCCGGCTCCGGAACTCCTCGACCCCGTTCAGATCATCTCCCTCCAGGAGGATCCCCTGGACAGCGACGTCCTCGTCTCCGTTGACGGGGCCGAAGAGCTGCTGTCGTCCTGGACCCTCGAGGCCGCCGGGGACGACGGAAAGGTGAAACGGTACGGGCCCTACGTCCATAACCAGGAGCGGGTCCCGGGCAGAACCATCCTCGGCGACCGGCTCCAGGGACAGTACACCCTGACCCTCCTAGGCGAAACCAAAAACGGCGCGACGATCCGCAAGGAGGAAAAAATCAGGCTGGTGCGCACAGAGGAGCAGGATGAAAACACCGGATGGCGGTTTTCGATTCTCTTCGAATTCGACCAGTCGAAAACGGTCGCCACCTACAAGAGATTCCTGACCAACGCGGTGGCGCCCCTCATTCCGGCGGGCGGCAGCGTCATCATCCACGGCCATACCGACATCGTGGGCGAGGAAAGCTACAACCTGAAGTTGTCCCGCGAACGCGCGCAGGAGACCATGGACATCCTGCAGGCCGCGCTCGCGCGGGCCGGCAAGAGGAACGTCCGCTTCGACACGTACGGATTCGGGGAGGATGTGCGCCGGGCGCCGTTCGAGAACACTTTGCCGGAGGAACGGTTCTACAACCGGACGGTCATCATCGACATCGTGCCCGAATAGCCGCCGCATGAGACGAGGACCGGGCCGCCTGATGAAACGAACGACGTGGACGCCGCCGATGCACCGGTTCAGGGGCACCATCCTCCGGACGGGCCTGGTGGTCCTTTTCCTCACCGCCGCGTCGCGGGCCCAGGTTCCCGCGATCGACGACCCGGTCCGGTTCGATAACGACGCGCTGGGGGAGGACTGGTCGAGGATCGGCGCCTACCAGGTGGTGAGACGGCTGGCCTCGACGCATTTCGTGCCCTCACTCATCGATCGGGACAACCGGGACGTGACCGCCCTGCTGATGGAGACCGGATTTTCCGACCGGGATTACCTGGAAGCGTACCGGTGGGCGACAGAGTTCCTCGCGCTGTTTCCCTCCGACGGCGGTGCCGCGCGGGCGCTGTACGTCAAGGGCGTAAGCGCGTTCCAGTTGCGACTGCTCGATGCCGGTCTCGACGGCCTGAACACACTGCTGTCGGACCATCCCGATGCTCCGGGGAGGGGCGAGGCGTGGTTCTGGCGGGCGATGATCAGGATCGACGCGGGCGACACCGACGGTGCGGAATCGGATCTCACGGCCATGATGGATGACCCCGCTTCAGCCGGATCGCGTGAAGACGCCCTGTTCGGGTGGGCCCTGTCGCTGGAGCGCAGGGGAGAACTCCCCCGATCCCGGTCATACCTCGATTCCCTGCTCGCGGAATATCCGGACGGACGACTTGCCACCGACGCAAAGATCCGGTCGGCATCGATCTCGCTCCGGCTCGGAGAAAACCGCGCGGCGTATTCCATGCTGGGCCGGGTTGCGCCGGACACTCCCGCGCAGGAAGAGGAGTTGTATTTATTAAACGGCGAAACGGCCTTTCGCCTGGGAGAATATCCGGATGCGGTGGCGTCGTTCCGCGCGCTGACGACCGATTACCCGGGGAGCCCGCTGGCCTCATCGGCGGAACTCGGGCTGGCGTGGGCGTATATCAGAAACGGGAGCTACGACGACGCGCGCGAGCATCTTGATTCCCTCTCAAAAAGAACCGATTCGGTGGGCATCGCGGCGCTCTACCAGAGCGGCGTGCTGGCGCTTCTTACGAACGACGTCTTCGGCGCGCTGGCGATCTTCGACACGCTGACGTACCGTTCGCCCTATGACCGGTACGCCGAGCGCGCGTATATCCAGATGGGGATGATCCAGTACCGCAGCAGGTGGTACCGCGACGCGAAAAAGAATTTTTCCTTCGCGGCGCGGCTTTTCCCGGACAGCCCCCGGAGACCGCTCTCATACAGAATGACGGGTGAAAGCTGCATGGGCATCAACGATTTTTCAAACGCGCAGTACGCCTTCGCTCAGGTCCGCAAGCTCGGCGGACCGGACGAACTGGTCTCCGCCTCCATGATGAAAGAGGGGATCGCCCTCTACCACCTCGGCCGGTTCCGGAGCAGCGGCGAGATCCTCGGGGACTACCTGAAACGTTTTCCGTCCGGTCCGGCGGCGGGAAATGCCATGCTCTGGAGGGCCGAGGCGCTCTACCAGGACGGCGGCTTCGACGAGGCCGAGCGCGCCTACTCGGACGCGAGGGTGAAGCTCCCCGACGGAGCGCAGAGAGCGACCGCCGATTACGGGCTGGCGTGGACGCAGTTCGAACAGAAGAAATTCACCTCCGCGGCGGCGTCGTTCGAGCGGTTCAGCAAGCAGTACCGGGACGACCCCAGGACCGCGGAGGCCGATCTGCGGCGGGCAGATTGTTACTTTTTTCTGGGGCAGTACGACCGGTCGGGAGCGCTGTACTCGGCCCTGGCTGACCGGGGCGCGGCGGGCGGCCTTACCGAATACGCGGCGTTCCAGCTCGGTATGTCGTACATCCAGCGTGGCGACGCCGGGAGGGGGATAGGCCACCTCAGGAATTTCCTGACGAAGTACCCCGGGTCGATTTACGGGGAGGTCGTTCAGTTCAACATCGCCTGGACCTATTTTTCGGGCGAGCGGTACGACACGGCGCTGGGGGAATTCGGAGTGTTCATGCGCGACTACCCCGGGAGCCAGCTGATGCCCCGCGTCTACTTCAACACCGCCGACGCCTGGTACAATATGAAGCAGTATGACAGCGCGCGCGCGTACTACCAGAAGGTCCTGAGCGATTTCCCCTCCAGCCCCCTGGTGAGCGACGCGATGACAGGGCTCCAGTACACCTACCAGGCAGAGGGAAAGCCGGCGGGCGCGCTGGCCGAGATCGACAAGTTCCTGGACGCGACCCCCGGGGGAAGTTCGAGGGAGGAGCTGATCATGCGAAAGGGGGATATTCTTTTCGGGCAGGGTGATTACGCGGGCGCGGCCCTGGAATACCAGAGCATGCTGAAACTCAACCCGTCCCGGGAATTGAGGGCGCGCGCCCTCTACCAGCTCGGGCGGGCCTACGAACTCGAAGACAACCAGCAGCAGGCGGTTTCCTATTATGAGGAAATCCTGAAAAACTTCGATGACACCGAGGTGGCCCAGAACGTCCGCCTGATGACGGGCGAGTCGTACATCAAGCTGAAGCGCTACCGCGCGGCGGTGGGCGTGCTGGAGAATTTCGCCGCGAAGTATCCGGACTCCCGCCTTCTCTCCGAGGCCAGCTACCAGCTGGCGGTCGCCCAGATGAACGTGCCGGACAGGCAGGCCGCTAAAAGGATTTTCCGGGAGGTGATCGCCGCCCATCCCGACGATATCTTCGCCGACCGCAGCAGGCTTCAGCTCGCGCGTCTGCACATCGAGGCGAAGGAATACAGGATGTCCCTCGACACCCTGGAGCGCGTCGTCGCCCGGAGGAACGACGACCTGGCCGCCGAGGCGCTTCTGTTGATGGGGGAGAGCTACCTGTCGTTGAAAAAGCCCGCCGACGCCCTCCAGGCCTTCAGGGACGTCTACGAACAGTACACGGAATTTCCGATCCTCGTCGAGCGGGCCTACCTCGGGGGAGGGGAGTCGTACGAGAGGCTGCGCGACACCCGGCAGGCCGCAGCCCTCTATGAAAAAATCGTGAAAAACCCGGTGGACCCGGCGATGAAACAGGACGCGGAAGAACGGTTAAGGAGGCTCCGGAAATGAGGACATCGATCGCGCGATTCATCACCGGGGCGGCCGTCGCCGCCGCGGTACTCATCGGGTACGGTACGCTCCGGGCCCAGGTCCCCGATTCAACCAGGAGGGGAGTGCTCCCGAAGCTGGAGATCCCTGAAATTACGATCGTCGGGAAAAAAGCCATTACCCTGCCCTTCGCCAGGAAGGGCGAGATCTACGACGTTCCGCTCTACGAGGCCCCGCCGCCCGATTCGGGTCTCCTCGCCGACAGGCCTCCCATCGGTCTCCCGGAGGGAAGCCTCCCCCGGTATGAACAGCGGGAGATGCCCTGGCGCGTTTCGGCCGAAGCGTCGGCCGGCCGGTTCGGCTCGCTGGGGGCGCGTGGTTACGTCGATTACCACACGCAGACGTGGAACCTCTCGACCACGGGTGGGCACCGGCACACAAACGGTCACGTGCCGGGCTCATCGGGCAACGAATTCGACCTGGGCGGCAGGTACACGTCGCTGGTGTCGACCGACAACGATCTGCTCAGGAATTTCCGGGTCAACGGCGACCTGAGTTTCAGGCACGACGCGTTCGGCATGTTCGGGCTGTCGCCCGCCGGGACCGACCGTACGCGGGATGTGTACTCTATCGGGGTGGCGGCGTCCTCCATACGACGCAGCGGGCTGGTGTTCGACCTTGCGGTGAGCGCGGATATTTTTTCCGTGGACGATGCGCGCTCCGGCGCGGATTCCGGCATCACCGTCACGACGCCCCGGCTCAGGGCCGGTGTGACGGCCGACGTGGGGGTTGCACGGGTGATTGCCGAATTCCGGTACACGAACTCGTCGCTCGACTACCAGAACAGCATGCCCTCACCGTCGCTGTACACGATGGTGGGCGCGGTCCAGTGGAGAATCTCCGAATATTTTTTCATCAAAACCGGCGGAGAGTTCTCCGGAGGGAGCGGGACCGACGAGGTGCCGCGGACGCGGATTTCGCCGCTGGCCGAACTGGAGTGGAAGATCAACCCCGGGCGAAAGGTCAGATTCTGGTTCAGGCCGGGGATGACGCTGACATTCTACCCGGAGCTGGCCGGGAAAATTCCCTTCCTCGCCCGGGAGGTGATGATGATCCCCGGGGAAAAGACCGTCGACCTCGGGGCTTCGATCTGGTACAACAGCGGCATGCTCACACTGGAGGCGAGCGGTGATTACACCAGGAGCACCAACAGGCCCCTGATCGTCACTGACAGCGGGAGGATCCGCCCCGAATTCGCCCAAACCTGGCAGGCGATACTGAAAATCGAGGGGAGCCTGAAACCCTCCGCCGGGTTCAGGATCAACTTCAACGGCGCCGTCCAGCCTGCGAGGGAGAGGGGGGGGAACAGTCAGATTCCCATGACGCCGCTCGGTGAAGCCGGCGTGCAGGGCGAGTTCGATCTCATCGGCGGCTGGACCTTCACCGCCGCGTCACGATACTGGTACAGGCAGAACACGGACAGGGCGGGCGCGCAGTCGATCGGCGGCGTCCTGCTGGTGGATGCGGGGGCCTCGACGGACCTGATCCCGCATTTGCTTATCTCGGCGGGGATACACAACCTCTTCGACAGGAGATATTCCTGGTGGAGCGGATATCCCGCCCGCGGCCTTGACCTCTTTTTCATGGTCAAAGCCCGTCTCTGATGGACGCCATCATCCGGGTCGCCGGGATGTCCGCGGCGGCCGGGCGATACCGCCGCGAAGGCCGCACGATCGGCTTCGTCCCGACGATGGGATCTCTGCATGAGGGACACCTCCGGCTGATCAGCATTGCGCGCAAACGGGCGGACACGGTGGTCGTCTCCGTGTTCGTAAACCCGACGCAGTTCGGACCGGGGGAGGATTATGAATCGTACCCGCGGGACCCCGGGCGCGACGCCACTCTGGCCGCCGGAGCCGGCGCGGACGTGCTCTTCCTCCCCGACGCCGGGGAGATGTTCCCGCCGGGCCACCGGACGTGGGTGGAGGTCCCCGGCATCACGAACGTCCTCGAGGGGAAAAGCCGGCCCGGCCATTTTCGGGGCGTGGCAACGGTGGTGGCCAAACTTTTCAATATTGTGCGGCCGGACGTGGCGGTCTTCGGACAGAAGGACGCCCAGCAGGTCGCGGTCGTTCGCGCTCTGGCGGTCGGGCTGAATACCGGGGTCGAGGTGGTCGTGGCGCCCACCGTCCGGGAACCCGACGGTCTGGCCTTCAGTTCACGCAATGCGTACCTCTCGGCCGGGGAGAGAGCCCAGGCCCCCGCGCTGTGCAGATCCCTCGAGGCCGCCCGCCGCCGGATCTCCTCGGGGGAGCGAAACGGCCGGAAGATCATCGATCTCATGCGGCAGATCATATCGGAACAACCGTCTGCGGCGATCGATTACATCTCCGTGGCTGACCCCGAGACACTGGAAGATGTCCGGACGCTGCGCCCCGGCTCGGGCGTCCTGGTTTCGCTCGCGGTGAAGATCGGGAAGACGCGGCTGATCGATAACGACATCATCATGGTGGAATGACGTCATGAAGCAGAAAGATGCAGAACCGGGTCTCGCGGTCGTCATCCTGGCCGCCGGCAAGGGGACGCGGATGAAGGATCCCGGGATCTCCAAGGTGATGTCCGAGATCGGGGGAAAACCCATGGTGGCGTACGTGGTGGAACTCGCGCGGTCGGTGGACGCCGAAAGAATCCTCCTCGTGGTCGGATGGAAAAAGGAATCCATCATCGGGTATTTCGGCAGCGCCGATCCCCATCTGGCATTCGTGAGCCAGGACACCCAGCTCGGGACGGGACACGCGGTGCAGCAGACCGCGGGGGCGCTTTCGGATTTCGGCGGGAACATTCTGGTATTGTCCGGCGACGTCCCCCTCCTGACCGAAAAAACCGTCCGGGCTCTCCTGGGGTATCACCGCGCGACCGGCGCGGTGGCGACCATCCTCACCGCGGAGGTGGCCGAGCCGACGGGATACGGCAGGATCGTCCGGAACCGGGACGAGAGCGTCATGAGAATAGCGGAGGAAAAGGACGCCAGCGCCCAGGAAAAGAAGATTACGGAAATTAATTCCGGGATTTACGTGTTTTCGAATAAGGAACTGTTCGAAGCGCTCGGTGAAATCACTCCCGAAAACACCCAGAAGGAGTATTACCTCCCCGACGTCTTCGGGATTTTCCGCCGCAAGGGATTGCTGGTGTCGGCCGTAAAATGCCTCGATCCGGCCGAAGTTGCCGGAATTAACGATCTTTCACAGCTGGAAAGCGCCAGAGTCGTGATGCAGGGCCGCGGCGGCGGCGCGGCCGGTTGATTCTCACACCCCTTTTTTTTATACTTGTATATCCGGAAGCGTGACGATATGAAGACACTGATGATCGCAGTATTTTGCCTCCTTTTGGCCCCGGGCGCTGACGCCCAGCTGAGAAGCCGCACGATGCAGGAACAGAGCGCCGCGGTTTCGCTCGTCCGGCCGGGGGCGGGTCTGAGCTCGCTTTTCGGCCTGCTCAACCCGGAGAATTTTCTGATGCAGCACACCCTGTCGTACAATTATATGAGCGCGGGCGGGACCGGGCTCTCCGTGGCCAGTTACACGAACTCGATGTTCTATAAAATCGCCGATCCGCTCGAAGTCAGGATGGACATCACACTCCAGGGATCCCCCTTCGGACCCACCGCCGGGGCGGACCGGAACAACCTGAGCAAGCTCTATGTCAGCAGGCTGCAGATGAACTACCAGCCCTGGAAGGACGTTTTTCTCCAGCTCCAGTACCGGGAGTCACCGTATTTTTTCAATCGTGATTTCACCGATCCGTTCACCTTCGGACATCCCTGGGGAGACCGATAATACAGCCTGCCGAACGTCCTGCATGAGTATTGAGCCGATGCCGCCCGCCGCCGCCCCCGGGGGGGAACGGGCTCCGCGCCGAAAAAAACTTCTCACCGTCTTCAACGCCGTTTTTTTCCTCCTCCTCGGGTGCGCCGGGTTTTTTTCCTATCTCTACCTCGCAGAAGGGAGGAAACCGCAGCCCGAAGCGGTAACTGGGGTAATTCCGTCGAAATCCATCCAGATGGACGTCCTGAACGGGTGCGGCGCCCGCGGCGCCGGCGCGAGAATGACGAGCATGCTGCGCGGCCTGGGCTTCGACGTGGTGGAGATGAAAAATTATTCTTCGTTCAGGGTGGCCGAGACCCTCGTGATCGACCGGGTCGGCGACCTGGCCGCCGCCCGGCGGGTGGCCGGGGCCCTTGGCGTGCGCGAGTCGAACGTGGTGCAGCAGATCAATCCGGATTATTTTGTTGACGTTTCGGTGGTGATCGGGGAGGACTACACATCGTTGAAACCGGCGTACCCCTCCGGAGAAAACGGCCGTTGACTTCCAGGAACCTCGCCAAAAAGGTCGCCGGTTTCGCATTTTCCAAAAAAGCGTTCGACGTCAGGCTGCTCGACCTGCGGAAGGTGACCGACATCGCTGACTTCTTCGTCATCTGTTCGGCGGACTCCGACATCCAGGTGAAGGCGATCGCCGACGCCGTGCTCGACGGTCTCGCGGGTTCGGATATTTACCCCTGGCATCGTGAAGGCATTTCGCAGAAACAATGGATCCTCCTGGACTTCGTGGACGTCGTGGTCCACGTTTTTCATAAAGACGTCCGGATCTTTTACGGGCTGGAGAAACTCTGGGGGGACGCCAGAATCGAAGAGCTCAGGGACACGCCACCGCCAAAAAAAATCCGCAAGAAAACCCCGGCCCCCCGCGCGCGCGGTAAAAAATGAAAGACCATCTCAGGATACAGATCGCGGGAGTCCTGAAGTCGCTCGGGATTCCCGGGAGCATCGTGCCCTCGTTCGAAAAACCGAGGGATCCCTCCCACGGAGACCTCACCACGAATGTCGCGATGCTCGCGGCGAAGTCCATCGGCCTTCCCCCCGGGGACCTGGCGCGCGAGATCGCCGCACAGCTGTCCGGCGCCGATCCGCTCGTGGCCTCCATCGAGGTCGCGGGGCCGGGTTTCATCAATTTTCGTTTCAGCGCCGGGTATTATCATGGCATCGTCCGGCGGATCCTGCGGGAGGCCGACGCCTTCGGGCGCGGCGCCTCGGGCAGGGGAGTCAGCGCGCAGGTCGAGTTCGTGAGCGCCAACCCGACCGGGCCGCTCACGGTCGGTCACGGGCGCGGTGCGGTCTACGGCGACACCGTGTCGCGCCTGCTCGAGTGGACCGGGTACGAGGTGACGAGGGAATATTATTTCAACAACGCCGGGAGGCAGATGCGCATCCTCGGCGACTCGGTGCGGTTGAGATACCTCGAACTGCTCGGTTCGGCAGGGCCTTTCCCGGAAGATTACTACCAGGGTGAATATATCCGCGAGATCGCCGCGCGGATCAGGGACGAAAGAGGGGACACGCTCGCCGGCGAGCCCGCAGAAGGTCTTTTCAGGCAGCGGGCCGAGTCCGACATCTTCGCCGGCATCAGGGGCACGCTCGGACGGCTCGGGATCGGGTTCGACGTTTTTTATAACGAGAACACCCTCTACGAAAGCGGGAAAGTTGAAGAGATCCTCTCCGACCTGCGCGCCAGGGGGTTGATCTACGAGCAGGAGGGCGCCGTCTGGTTCAGGGCGTCCGCCCTCGGGGGAGAAAAGGACAAGGTCGTGGTCAAGAGCACGGGAGAACCGACCTACCGCCTCCCGGACATGGCGTACCACCGTGAAAAGTTCCGCAGGGGCTTCGGGCTCATCATCGACGTCCTGGGGGCCGACCATGTGGCGACCTACCCGGACGTGATCGCCGCGATGAAGGCGCTGGAGTACGACACCGACAGGATCAAGATCCTGATCCACCAGTTCGTGACGCTCGTGCGGGACGGTGAGGTCGTGAAAATGTCCACCCGGAAGGCCAATTTCATCACCCTGGACGAACTGATCGACGAGGCCAGCCCCGACGTCGTCCGATATTTTTTCCTCATGAGGGGCATCGGCAGCCACCTGAATTTCGACCTGAAGCTGGCCAGGGAA
>DATEDB010000138.1:0-8681 GCA_035286625.1 Bacteroidota bacterium | reverse complement strand
ATATCTGCGTCGTCAGGGTGAACGAGGAGGACGTCCTCAAAATGGTCAAAATGGATACGGATCACATTCACCTGATACCCCTCAATTCCGAATTCGACCCCCTCACCGTCAGAAAGAGGGACGTCACCTTCGTCTGGAAGGTCGTCAGGGTGATCAAGAACCTCTGAAGCCGTCCAAATCCGTGTGACGCCCGTCACGGCTTGCCGGTGGGATCGTGACTTGAATCACCATTCTTCCCGCCGTTCCTGTTATCTTTTATCATACACTTCAATCCGGTTTTCAGGAACAGACGGCAGACTCCCATGGTCGAGTACAAACAGAATTTCAACGCCCTGAAGCTTTCCGGCGTGCATAAAAAACCGCTGAACGTCGGTCTCGTCGCGAAGATCTGCAGGGTGAGCAAGAAGACGGTGTTGAACTGGATCTATAAGGGAGCCCTCAAGGCCTTCACCACCTTCGGCGGGCACTACAGGGTATGGCCGGGAGACCTCAAGGACTTCCTGGTCGTCGCCGGGTTGGACGTTCCGTTCCAGTTCGTCGACGAAAGAAAAACCACCTTCCTTATCGTGGACGACGACACGACGTACGCGAAATTATTGAAGGAAGCGCTCTGCACCAGGTTCCCGAGCGCCGACGTCATCATGACAGAGGACGGCTACGAGGGACTGGTGCTGATCGGGGAGCGGAAGCCCCAGCTCCTGCTCCTGGACCTCAGGATGCCGAAGCTCGACGGTTTCGGTGTGCTGGAGATGCTCGGACAGCGAAAGAAAGACGACTCGATGAAAATTGTTATATTGAGCGCGTACCTGGACGACGAGACGAGGGCCAGACTGAAGGGGGGGATGGTCGACCAGGCCTGGGACAAGAGTGAAAACATCAACATTATGCTGCAATCGTTTGAAAAACTTCTTCACGGCGCCGCGACCGGGAAACCCGCGAGGCGGCGCCCGCCGGCCAGGGTCACCACCCAGACCTTGTAACAGATCAATTGTTTCCACAAGCCCGCATGGAAGCCATTAAAATATTGCTGATAGACAGGACTGTCTCGACGAAGAAAGCCCTCGAAAAAATTCCCCGGACGAGGTCCGCCGCCGGACTCGAGGTGACCCTCCTGCTGCCCAGGAACGGCCGCGGCCCGAAAGACCCTCTGGAGGTCAGCGCCGACGTCATCCTGCTCGGGGAGTCGATCTCCAGGAAAAAAGTCATCGAACATTCCGGCAGATTCAGGGCGAGGGGATTCACCTGCCCGATCCTCCTGCTCACGAAAGAAAGCGAGGCGAGGCTCGCGCCCGCCTACCAGGAGGCCGGCGTCGACGACCTGCTCAACATCGCGGAAATCGGGACACCGCTGTTTTCGTGGACGTTCACCAGCACGCTCCGCCAGATCTCCGAACGGCGCAAGGCCTCGGAGTACGATCACCTCAGGGACCGCCTCTCGGCGATCAAGCGGTCGCTCTCCGGCCTCATGCACGATCTCAACAATCCGCTGAGCGTCATCCGTCTCGCGGTGTATCACCTGGAACATACCAAACCAACGAAAAACAGGCGCGATCTGTATTATTCGCTGCTGATTGAAAACGTCGAGAGGATCGAGGAGAAACTCAAGGACCTCTACCACATCCGCCGGCTGCTCACCATCGACAGGAAAGCCAACTCCCCCCGCTTCCGCCGGTAGCGGAAGGGCCGGCTTCGTCCGGTTTCATCGTACCCTTCTCCGGTGTTATAGCGCCGCCCGCTCTGGCCGCCCCTTGGAATATCCCGCCGGATTCTCTACCTTTTGACCCTGATCATCACCATCCACTCAATTCCGTTACTCCATGGGTTTTAACTGCGGTATCGTCGGTCTCCCAAACGTGGGGAAAACGACACTGTTCAATGCCATCACCGCAGCCGGCGCGCAGGCCGAAAACTACCCGTTCTGCACGATCGATCCCAACGTGGGAGTGGTGGCGGTCCCGGATCCCCGGATAGACAAACTCGCCGGTATCTACCGGCCCGAAAAGACCACACCCACGACGATCGAGTTCGTGGATATCGCCGGCCTGGTGAGGGGCGCCAGCCGGGGGGAGGGCCTCGGGAACCAGTTCCTCTCGTACATCCGCGAGGTCGACGCGATCGCCCACGTCGTGCGCTGTTTCGATGACGAGGACGTCGTCCACGTCGACGGCAGTGTGGATCCGGGCCGCGACATCGGGATCATCGAGGCGGAACTCATCCTGAAAGACCTCGACACCGTGGAAAGGAAGTTTTCGGACGCCGAAAAGAGGGGGAAGGGCGGCGATCGGAAGATCCGGGCCGAGGCGGAATATTACCGGAGGATCCGGGAACACCTGCTGGGTGGAAGGCTTGCCGTGTACGAAAAACCCTCCACTCCCGACGAGGAGTCGTGGCTCAATGGACTCCACCTCCTCACCGGCAAACCGGTGATGTACATCGCCAACGTGGACGAAAAACACCTCGCCGCCACCGACGGGTACGTCGCGCAGGTGAGGCGGATCGCCGAGAAGGAAAACGCGAGGGTGGTTGTGGCCTGCGCGAAAATCGAATCGGAAATCGCCGCGATGCCCTACGAAGAGCGGGAGAGTTTTCTCCACGACCTGGGGGTGAGGGAATCGGGCCTCGACCAGGTCCTCCGCGAAGGATACGCCCTGCTCGACCTGATCACCTTTTTCACCTGCGGGCCGAAGGAGGTGAGGGCGTGGACCGTCGGGCGGGACACCCCGGCCCCCCGGGCGGCCGGCAAAATCCACTCCGACATGGAGCGGGGGTTCATCAGGGCCGAAGTGATGAAATACGAGGATCTCGTTAAATATGGCTCCGAACAGTCTCTGAAAGAAAAAGGCCTGCTGTCCATCGAAGGCAGGGAATACCGGCTCCGGGACGGAGACATCGTCTTCTTCAGGTTCGCGATCTAGACCCCCCGGCGCCCGCCACTCAGCGTTTCTTCATCAGGAACCGTCCGCCGGCGGTGTGCCCGATGAAACTCACCCATTCCCACTCCATGCGTATACCTTCCTTCCTGCCCGGGCGGGGCCCGGGTCAGCTCATCCCCAGTTTTTTCTTTGCCTCGTCGCTCATCATCGAGGCGTTCCAGGCCGGTTCCCAGACGATCCGGACGTCCGCCTCGCTGACCCCCTCGAGCGTCAGGACACGCTCGCGGACGTTGGCCGCGATCGCCTGCCCCATTCCGCATCCCGGCGTAGTCAGTGTCATTTTCACGCCCACCCAGCCGTCGATGATCTTCACGTCATACACCAGGCCGAGGTCCACGATGCTGACCGGGATTTCCGGGTCGAACACGTTTTTGAGGGCGTCATAGACCTGGGTCTCGGTTATCGGGGTTTTGGTTGCCATTGCGGTTTCCTTCCGGAGCTGTGACGGTTTCACTGACTGAAATGTACGATTTTCCGGGGCGTGATTCAACGGCCGCCCCCACTCCGTTGCCGGAGATATCCCGCTTCGATGGCCCCGGGGACGCCCGACACGGCATACACCGCGATGTTCGTCGGGTTCCCGATTGCACCGTCCTCAAGCACTGCTCCCCCGGCGAAAATCCCCGTGGATAGTGCGTCGGCCTCGATGGATGAACCGGCGACTACCGTGACACTGAGGTACCGCGAGGCCGAAAGACCGCCTGCCGGGTCGAGGATGTGCCCGACGACGTGCTCGTCCAGCGTCCTGAAATTTTCGTAATTCCCCGATGTCGACACCGATGCGTCGCGTATCGTCATTGTCTCGATCGTTCCGCGGGAGTCGTTGGGATCCTGGATGCCGATCTCCCACCCCGTTGTTCCGGGCGGTGCGCCGATGGCCAGGATGTCGCCGCTGTGGTTGACCAGTGCGCTGGTGATGCCGCGGGCGCGCAGGGACGCCCCGGTGAGATCAAGCGCATACCCGACGGCGATCCCGCCAAGGTCGATCCGCGCTCCCGGCTTCGAGAGGCGGACGGTGCCGGAGGGTCCGTCGATCTCCACGTTCCGGAACCCCACCGATTCGAGCGTGCGGGAGATCGCCCTGTCGGAGGGATAGGGACCCCTGAGGCTGTCAGAAAAAAAACCATAGAGTTCAAGGAGCGGACCAATGGTGACATCGAACGCCCCTCCGGTCGCCCGCCAGATATCACCCGATTGCTGAATCACCCGGAGGAGCTCCGGGGGTACCTGAACGGGATCCTGGCCGGCGTGTCGGTTGACCAGATTGAGGTCGCTGTGGGGGTCGAACGAGGACATCAACCTGTCCACCATCCGCATCGCCGTGAACACATCCGCAACGGCGGCCCGGCAGAGGTCGCGGTCTGGTCCGTAGACCGTCACCGAGGCGATCGCGCCCATCGTCTGGCAGTACCGGTCGAGGCGCACGGCCGCTCCGGGTTGGTTCGTGCCAAAGAGCCGCGAAACGGGCATGAGAACGGGTGACGCGAGGGCCGCCGCGGCACCGGTCAGAAACATCCTCCGTGAGATCCAGGTCCGGGGGTTCACTGCCCACACCATAGTTCCTTCATAATCAGAAAGAGAATAGCAAGGTAACAGACTGCCATGGAGAGGCCGGAGACGATCACCAGCCACGAGAACCCCGGGGAGACGAATCTCATCAGCCAGATGCCCCCGAAGGTGGTTGCGATGGCGGCGAATGGCTCTACGAGAAGAAAAAGTTTTAGCCCGCCGCTCACCAGGGAGGAAAAATAAAAAATTCCCCCGACGGAGAAAAACAGTATCCCGAGCGAAAAAACATGGTTATGCAGGAAGGTATACATCTCCCTGGGGCTTTTTTCGAATTTCATCTCCGGGGCGATTGTTCCCTCGTCGTCACCCCTGAATTCCGAAGAGAGCCCCGAAGAGGTTCCCGATGTGGCGTGGTTAACGAAGCCGAGACCGATCCCATATCCCGCTGTCACCACCACAAGGAATGCCGTCAGGAACAACCGGAGCGTTCGATCAGCGTCGCGAAGCTGCCAGGGGGCGCCAGACCGTGGAGTGGGGGTGGTCATCGGATCCTGCCGCGCGTGAGAGCGAACGCGGCAAGCAGCTTCGAAACCCCCGCCGTAACCGCCCTCGATGATATCGTCGCCCCGCTGATCGTCCTGATGTCCCGACCCGGGGTCATCGGGTCACCCGCTTTGCGGCCGATGAACTGACGTCTGAACGCGCTGTTCGAGATCTCGCCGCCGTGGGATTCACGGTAGACGAGGATGTCCACTCCCGCCACCGCGCCGTCCGGTCCCACGCTCAACAGGAAGGTGATGAATCGGGATTTGCCCATGACGTTGTCGAGGATTCCATAGCCCGCGACGGTGTCGGCTGACCCGCACGTGAATATCCTCAACGTGTCGTCCGCGAAAGGGCTGGTCGATATTCTCCCGATCACGGCCTTCTCCGAATCGGTCAGCACAATGTTGACTGGAACGATCTTCACCGAATCCCCGAACGTGTCCCTGAGACTCTCCGCCACATTGGCCGGAACCGGACCCGGGGCGGGAGTGCCTTCCCCGTCGGCCCGGACCTGAAAGAGCGCTACGAACAAAACCACGATGAAGTGTGATTTCACGGCTTCAATTGAAGAAAAATCCGATGCCGGCGTTGAGCATATTGCTGTTGAGGTCCGCCGCGTTGTTCAGGAACTGGTAATCGAGTTTGAATGCGGTATTGTAGGTCGGCTTGAATGTCGCCCCGACGGTGATCTCATTCCGGTCGTTCCGGGGATCGGTGACAAAGCCGGTGACGGCCGCCTGCGTGTTGTACTTTTCATAGCGGCCGAACAGCGACAGCGACCGCGTGGTGCCGGGCGCCACCAGCGGCAGGACGTCATAGGCTGCTTCGAGGTAATAGCCGTACATCCGGTCGGCGATCATCGTCGTGAGGGCCCCCGTCCCATCACGCATCGCGTCGTTGATTTTCGATGCATCCGAGAGAAATTCGACGGCTCCCGTGCCGCGAAGGCTCAGCCCGCCGGAGGTGAAATGCACGTCGCCCGACCACAATAACAACGTTCCGCTTCCCATGGCCGCGTTTCCGCCGGTGGTGTTCCCGACGAAGCACGACGTCCCGATCCGGACGGAGGGGTCGGCGAACCAGTCAACCCGCCCGGTAAATGAGGGGTTCACCGGGTCGCTCCTGAAACCCTCCTGCCTGCCGCCGCGGATCCCGCCTGAACCCGAAAACCCCGGGGCCTCCAATCCCGCGACGAGGTATGCCTGGAAGGAGACCCCCTCGCCAAATTTTCCGTAGAGGCCCAATCCCGCCTCACGCCATGTCGTGGGTATGATGGTTTTGTCGACATTCGGACGTTCGACGCCGTTGAAGGTGGGGGGTTCGTGGTGCTCGTTGATGAATCCGACGGGTATCAGCACGATCCCCGCCCTGAGGCCTGTGGTCCCGGCAAAACGCCAGTCGAGGTACGCCTGTTCGATGGCGATTTCACCGCCCTCGTCGGCGCCGGCCTCGATGCGGGTATGTTCGAGTTCGATTTCAGAATAAAAGGACAGCTCCTCGTCGAATGTGTGGCCGACGTAAAGAACGAGCCTGTGGAAATCCAGGCTTCCCCGGGGCGATCCGTCCGCGTCGTTATAGTGAAGTTCCCCATATCCGCCGATCGTTGTGGCTTCAACCGTTTGCGCGCGGGCGCCGGCACTCGAGAACGCGGACAGCATTGAGAATACGCAGACGATTCTGAAGAAAACACGGGGGAACGGTTGAAAAAACGCGGGATGAAAGTCGCCAGAGAAGAAAATTGCGGGATGTGATCTCATAATAGGGGGATCATTTAAATGAACTGGTGATTTGAGTGATGGAGTAAAATCCGGATTTGTTGACAGCCCTGATGCGGTCATTTCACCGCGACGGTATCATTACATTACGGTTCCGACACCTCCGAGGATTGTCAGGGATGACGATGCGTGTGATCCGGGGCGTTCGTCTTCATCCCCGAATCCATGACGGTCCTTGGGGTCTCCTGTGCGCCGTATTCACAATTCGCGCACGCGGGACTTTTCGCCTTTTTTTCCTTCAGTGCGTAATGACGGATCAGCCGGACGGCCGCGGCTCCCACGGCCGCAAGCGCGAGTATTTGCTGGAGGTCCATCTCAACCTATCCCGATCATGCGGCCCCCCTGGTACACCAGGAAGGTGAACGTATACGCCAGGACAGTCATGTACACAATAAGAATCACCGGCCACTTCCATCCGTTGGTCTCCCGCTTGACGATCGCCACCGTCGACATGCACTGCATCGACAGCGCGTAGTAGACCATGAGGCAGATCGCGGTCAGCAATGAAAAGGAGTGGATCCCGGTCCCGGGGTCGCGGTCCCGGACCATGCGTTCCTGCAGAGTGACGCCGGGGTGGGCGTCGTCGTCGTTGCCGATGTTGAAAATCGTTCCCATGGTGCTGACGAAGACTTCGCGCTGCAGGAGCGATCCGATCAGCCCGATCCCGATCTTCCAGTTGAACCCGAGCGGGCGGATGACCGGTTCGATCAGCTTGCCGGCCCTCCCGGCGTAGCTGTGCTCGAGCTGCTGCTGGGGAGTCGCGCCCTCCACCTTCGGGTAGGTCGCCAGGAACCAGAGGATGATCGAGACGGCCAGGATGAACGTCCCGGCGTTTCTCAGGAACACGACACCCCGGTCGAACATGGTCAGTCCGATCGAGCGCAGCGACGGCATCCGGTAGGGGGGCAGTTCCATGACGAACGGTGCCTTCTCCCCCCTGAGGATCGTCTTCTTGAACAGCAGGGCCATCGCCAGCGCCATGACGATCCCGAGGGCGTACAACGCCGCCATGGTGAGGCCCTGAAGCGGAAGGATACCCAGGACGAAATAGGGCGGGATGAAGGCGGCGATCAGGAGCGTGTACACCGGCAGTCTGGCACTGCAGCTCATCAGCGGGGCAATCATCATCGTGACCATCCGGTCTTTCCCAGATTCGATGGTGCGCGTGGCCATGATGCCCGGGATGGCGCAGGCGAACGAGCCGAGCAAGGGGATGAAGGCCTTGCCGTGCAGTCCCACCTTGCCCATGACCTTGTCCATGATGAAGGCGGCGCGGGACATGTAGCCGCTGTCCTCCAGGATCGAAATAAAAAAGAAGAGCGCCAGGATCTGCGGCACGAACGTGACAACCGCCCCCACACCGGCGATCACCCCCCGGACGATGAGGTCCCGGAGATCGCCCGGGGGCATGATGTCGGAAACGAGGCTCCCGAGGCGGTCGAAACCCGCGGTGATGAACAGCATCGGGTACTCCGCCCAGGTGAATACCGCTATGAACATCAGGGTCATGAGTGTCATGAAGATCAGAAATCCCCAGACCCGGTGGGTCAGGATCCTGTCGAGGGCGTCCGAAAGACGCCGGCCGGCGAACCCGTTCGTGGACACGGTCATGTCGCAAATCTGCTTGATCCGGGCGTACCGTCCCTCGATGAACACCGACTGCCGGTCGATGCCGAGGAAGTCCAGCTTTTCCCTGGCGGCCTTCACCCTGCCCAGGAACTCCCTGTCGTCAATCAACGGCGCGCGCCCGGACCGTCCATCCCGGTCGGGGCCGTGCGAAGAGGTCAGCAATGATACCGCCTCGTGGTGGGCCACCGCCGGGGAAGACCCGTACAGCCTGCGCAGCTCGTCCTCGATCGCCAGGCATTCCCGGTCGGCGGCCTCGGGCAGCTCGAAGAGCCTTCCGGCGGGCGCGCCG
>DATEDB010000137.1:0-3455 GCA_035286625.1 Bacteroidota bacterium | reverse complement strand
GAAGGCCCTTCTCGCGCTGACCCCCTCGGACGAGCACGGAAAAGGGATTCTGAGCCGCCTGGACGAGGAACTCCGGAACGGGTTCACCGAGGCGTCGGACGAGGATTATGCCGGCATCCGCGCGAAGTTCAACGCCGTTCCGCAGACCTGCGGAAAAGGTTGCCACCCGAAAATCCAATGGTAAGCCGATTCGCCGGATGGTTCTCCCGGAAAGGGCTCCAGGTCCAGTTCATCGTCATTACGATGTGCGCGATTGTCGCAGTGATGAGCATTCTCGGCTACCTTGCGGTCCACCGGGAAAAAAGCCTCTTGTACGAAGAGGTGGATAAGCAGGGACGTCTACTGGGGGAAACCCTCGCCATCCCGATCATCAACGACCTGATCTACGAGAAGCTCGGGCTCGTGGAGGAAGGCGGCCTGCTCGACAACTACATCCTGGAGATCTTCTCCCGGCAGGACCTGGACCTGCTCTACATGGCCATCCTGGACGAGCAGGGGAGGGTAATCTCCCACAACGACATCACCGAATACGGAAAACCCTACTCGGACCCGCTGACGCGTAAGGCCCTCGACGGGGACCGGACGATCGTGCAGCGTTTCGCGCGGGGGGAACACGACGCGCTGGATGTCGGCGTTCCCCTCTCCATCGGGAAGAAGCGATGGGGAACCTTGAAGCTCGGAATCTCCCTCGAGAAGGCCGATCACCGTATCCTTGCCACCGTGGGCAGGATCGTCCTCCTGACGATCCTTCTCCTCTCCGCCGGATTCGCGATCGTCCTGCTTCTGAGCAGAAGGTTCATCGGCCCCATCACCCAGCTGGCGAACACGATGGAGAAAGCGCACGGGGACATCTTCGACCTGAAGGTTCCCGTCCGGGGGCAGGACGAGCTTGCCGTCCTCGCGGATCGGTTCAACAGCATGATCGACCGGATCCGGCAGGCGAACGAGGAACTGAAAAAAACCCACGAGAAACTGGTCCAGTCGGAAAAACTCGCCTCCATCGGGGTTCTCGCCGCCGGAGTCGCCCACGAGATCAACAACCCCCTGGGGGGGATCTTCAACTGCCTCCGGATGCTGCAGCAGGACAGCGACGACCCCGCACGGAGGGAAAAATACCTCGGGCTCGTGAAGGAGGGGATGGACCGGATCGAGTCGACCGTGAGCAGGCTTCTCTGGATGTCCCGGAAGGCCGATCACCGGCCCACCGAGGTGAATATCCGCGACGCGGTCGAGAAAGCCCACTCCTTGCTGAGCTACAAGTTGGGGAAACGGAGGATCGCGTTCGCGAACGAGGTCCCCGGCGACCTGTGCCTTACCGTGGACATGCACGATCTCCAGCAGCTGCTGCTCAACCTGTACATCAACGCGATCGACGCCATGGGGCCGGAAGGCGTTCTGACGGTGGAGGGTTCCAGGAACGACTCCACCGTCGTCCTCGAGGTCGCCGACACGGGGTGCGGGATCGACCCGGCGAACGTCCACCGGGTCTTCGATCCGTTCTTCACGACCAAGCCCCCCGGGGAAGGGACGGGCTTAGGCCTCTGGTTGACCTACGAAATCGTCCGGAACTACAGCGGGGAGATCCACGTCGAGAGCCAACCGAGAACGGGAAGCAGGTTCACCATGAGCTTTCCCGCGAGGCAGTCGCGATGAAGGGGACGGTCCTCCTGGTCGAGGACGAAAAGATCATGCGCGTGACCCTGGAGGATGCGCTCAAGGGCGCAGGGTACGAGGTCCTGTCGTGCGAGACCGGCACCGACGGCCTCCGGGCTCTGCGGCACACCCCGTGCGATGTCGCCGTGACCGACATGCGCCTGCCCGACATGGACGGGTTCGACATCGTCCGGGAAATCTCGAACCGGGGAACCTCGAAGGTCATCGTGATGACCGCCTACGGCACCATCAAGGACGCCGTGGAGGCGATGAAGCTCGGCGCCTTCGATTACATCACCAAGCCGTTCGCCCTCGACGAATTCCTCCTGCTTCTCGAACGGGCGATGGAGATGAAGAGGCTGCAGGAGGACAACATACGGCTCAGAAAAGACCTCAACGCCTGCCTGCGCGGGCCCGGCATCATCGGCGAGAGCGAAGCGATGAAACAGGTGTTCTCCCTCGTCGCGAAGGTCTCCGCGTCGCCCGCCACCGTCCTCATCCTCGGGGAAAGCGGGACCGGGAAGGAACTCGTCGCCACGACCATCCACTACCAGAGCGACCGGAAAGGGATGCCGCTGATCAAGATGAACTGCTCGACCCTGCCCGACGGGCTCATCGAGAGCGAGCTGTTCGGCCACGAAAATGGAGCGTTCACGGGGGCGTTCAGACGGAAGCCCGGCCGGTTCGAGCTCGCGGACGGCGGCACGCTGTTTCTCGACGAAATCGGGGACCTGCCCCTTCCGACCCAGTCCAAGATCCTCCGGGTCCTCCAGGAGAGGCAGTTCGAGCGGATCGGAGGAACCCGGACCCTGTCCGTCGACGTCCGCGTCATCGCCGCCACGAACCGGAATCTGGAGGCGGAAGTCGCGGCGGGACGCTTCCGGGAAGACCTGTATTACCGGCTCCATGTGATCCCGATCGTCATTCCCCCGTTGAGAGAGCGAAAGGAAGACATCCCCAATCTCATCGAATTCTTCCTGGACCGGTACGGGAAAAAACTCGCCCGGAACGTCCGCCTGTCGCCGGAGGCGGTGGAGGCGCTTCTCCGGCACGATTACCCCGGAAACGTACGGGAGCTCGAAAACATGATCGAGCGATGCGTCACCCTGGCCTCGACGGAGGTGATCGGTCCGGAGGATCTGCCGGCCAAGGTCACGGGGGGGCGGGAGACGGACGGAACCCTCCTTCTGTCGCGGGTCGCCGCCGACGCGGAGAAGAGCCATATCCTGAGCGTGCTGAAGACCACCGGAGGGGTGAAGAGCAAGGCCGCCGAACTCCTCGGGATCAGCCGGAAAAATCTCTGGGAGAAGATGAACGCCTACGGGATCAAATAGACGGATCCCCCCCCAGGTTCTCCTCGACATCATGCGTGTTACCTAAGCGTAACATCGCGTTCTTTTCTATAAATAATGATTCCCGTTGCACAATCAAATAGATAGCTCGCTATTTCTTTCCCGGTGTTTCCTCCGCGTAACGCCTGAATCAACACATACCGAATAATATCAACAAGTTATAAATGGCATGAGAATTGATATTAGTAGATGGGATTTATTTGCGGTTTTTTTCGGTGGAAAAGATCCGATACCGGCGTGACGCTCTGGCGATTTCCTATTTTATCCAGGAGGTGAAGGATGAAAATCAGCCGTAGGGATTTTCTGAAGGTCTCGGCGACGACAGGGGCCATGGCGGCGACCGGAATCTATTCCCTGAATGCGTTCGCCATGGGTTCCAAGCCGAAGGTGCTCGGTGAGTACCCCGGGACATGGTTGCCCTCCACATGCCAGGGCTGCACCGCCTGGTGT
>DATEDB010000136.1:0-5132 GCA_035286625.1 Bacteroidota bacterium | reverse complement strand
GACGGTGTTCGGGGGATATCTCACGGTGAGTTACCCGCTCTCGCGGTTCCGGAGGATCGCGCTCCTGACGAGCCTGAGCAGCTCCGACAAGGACGCCACCGACGGGGTGATTCCCGTGGCGCTCTCGGAGTCCGTCGACCTTTCCAGGCGGGCACTGTTTTTGTCAAACTCGATTTCGTACACGCAGGACAATTCCCTCTGGGGTCCGAGCGGCCCTCTCGACGGGAGCAGGTACAGTTTCACCCTCGCCTACACGACGGACATCCGCGCGTCCAACGCCAATTATTTCTCGGTCATCGCCGACTACCGCCGCTATTTCCGGATCGCCGACAGATCCGCGTACGCCGCAAGGTTCTGGCTCTTCTACAACGACGGGAAGGAGTCGCGGAGGTTCTTCATGGGCGGGAGCTGGGACCTCCGCGGCTACCCGCGATGGTCGATCCGCGGAAAAAAACTCTGGCTGATCAGCCAGGAGTTGCGCTTTCCCTTCCTGGACCGCCTGGGGTTCGGGTTCCCGTTCGGACTCGTCTCGCTCAGCGGGTTCCGGGGGGCGCTCTTCTTCGACGTGGGGGGGGCGTGGGACGACAGTTACAGGGAGACCCTGGGCAGCGCCGGTCTCGGTTTCAGGCTCAACCTGGGAGGGGCCATCGTCCTCAGGTTCGACATGGGAAAACGTATCGAACGCAATTTTTCCACGCTCCAGAGGGGACTATTCACCCAGTTCTTTTTCGGGTGGGACTTTTAATGAAAACATGTCCGGGTATCGGGACCGCGATCTGTCTCTGGGCGGCGCTGTCGCTGTCCGGCTGTGCGGCGAGCCGCCTTCCCGACCCGGGGCCCGGGCAGGTCCAGTCGTGGAGAATGTTCGGGGGCGACCCTGACCGCAGGAACGCGTCGGCGGCCCGTCCCGTGCCGCCGCTGGTACAGCAGTGGGAGACCGACGCCGGCGCCGGGTTCGGTCCCGCCTCTCCCGCGCTTTCCGACAGCACGATTTTTGTCGGTACGCTCACCGGCGAGGTGAGGGCGGTCAACCTCTCCACCGGTGACCAGACGGGATCCTACGATTTCGGGACGGCGATATTCGGGACACCCCTCGTTTTCCCGGGCCGGATGGTGGTGGCGCTCTCCGGTGACGGGGAGAACCTCGTTTCGTACAATCTCCGGACCGGGGCCGTGCAGTGGTCCGCCCGGACGGGCCCGGTCGAGTCATCACTCCTGGCGGCGGGGGGGGGCATCCTTGCGGTCGGTCTCGACGGTTCGCTCACGAAGTTTGATACCGCGAAGGGGGACGAGGTCTGGAAATACAGCCCCGCGGACCCGTCGCCGTCGCGCTCCTCCCCGGCGACCGATGGTGCGCGCGTCATCTTCGGCACGGACAGGGGAACGGTGATCGCCGTGGACCTTGCCACCGGGAGGTTCGCCTGGGAGGTCCGAACCGGCGCGGCGGTGTTCGCCGCACCCGCGGTGTACCGCGGGACGGCGTTCATCGCGTCAACTGACGGATCGGTGTACGCCATCGGGACCGGCACCGGGGTCATCGCCTGGAAACGTCCGCTCGGTTCGCCCCTGTACGGTTCCCCGGCGGTGGACGACGGGCGGGTGTTCGTCGGGACCTCCGGGGCGGAGGTGGTGGCGCTCGGGAGCGCCGACGGCGCGGTGCTCTGGCGGACGTCGGTGCTCGGGGCCGTCGGGTCCGCGCCCCTGGTCTGCGGGGAATACCTCTATGTGGGGGACCTCGCGAAAAATCTCTATGCCCTCGCCTCGCCGACCGGCGAGACCGTGTGGCAGGCCGAAACCCCGGGACGTGTCCGGTGCACGCCGGTGGCGGCGCCGGGGCGCATCATCGTCCTCTCGGAGGACCGTTCCATCGTGGGATTCAGGGAGCAGCGATGACGGGACGAATTGCCCGGACGCTCGCGGTGCTGCTCCTCATGACGGGGGCGGGGATCGCTTCACCCGGCGGGGACGGGACCGATTCATCGCGCGCCCTGCTGGTCATCACCAGCGAGCCGTCGGGGGTGAGGGTTTATTCTGATACGACGTTCCTCGGGACGACCCCCCTCCATGCCGACTCGCTCCCATCGGGGATGTTGCGGCTGCGGATTCTGGGGACCGATCCGTCGGTGTGGTTCTCTCCCGTGCTGTTCGATTCCGTTTTCCTGGTCCGCGGGGAGACCGCCGGTCGGCATGTGGTCCTGCCTAGGGTCGTGCGCGTCACCTCACAGCCCCCGGGCGCGGGTGTCCGCCTCGGCGATACCGTGCTCGGCACGACACCGCTGTACGGGCTCATTCCACCCGGCGCGGTCACGCTCACACTGGGCCGTGAGGGTTTCGCGGACCAGCAGATGCTGGTCCCGGACGGCCTGGAAACCGCTCACGCGGTGTTGGCGCCCGTCGATCAAGCCGCCGGCGCCGCCGGTCCCCTGCTCGGTCGGGTCGGGCGAAGCGCCGCACCGGTGATCGTGGCGACCGCCGTGGCGGTCGTCTCGGGCGCCGCCTCGGCGTACCTGAAAACCAGGGCGGATACCTATTACGAAAATTACCGCGGATCCCCGGACGGTGCGACCCTGGACCGCGTCAGGAGATACGACCTCTTCTCCGGAATCACCCTCGGTGTCGCCGAATTAAGCCTCGGGTACCTTATCGTGGAACTGCTTTCTCGCTGAATATCGCGGAAATCGCATCAAATACTTGACTTTCAATCACACCACACATATATTGAGAAGCGAATTTGCGACGGACAATCAACCCATTTCTGACGACCTTATGACCACATCAGGTGCGACACACCAACCTCTCTCCTCCGATCTCGGAGAAGCGATGGAATTCATCCGGAACGTGCCCATTTTCAGTGACATCGAGTCGGCCGAGCTGGCCAAGATCGTTCGCGTGGGGGTACGGAAAAAATACAAGAAAGGGAGCATCATCCTCCTGGAGGAGGAGACCGGAGCGGCGCTCTTTGTGATCATCTCCGGCAAGGTGAAAATCGTCCGGACCGACGACGACGGCAGGGAGGTCATCCTCTCCATCCTGGGCGAAAACGATTTCTTCGGGGAAATGTCGATCCTCGACGGCCTGTCGCGTTCGGCGTCTGTCGTGGCGATCACGAAGGCGGAACTGTTCATGATCCACCGCCGGGATTTTCTCAAACTTCTCCAGGACGTCCCGTCGGTGGCCGTGTCCCTCCTCAAGGAACTCACGATGAGGCTCCGCAAGGCCGACTCGCAGATCAAGAGCCTTTCCCTGAAAGACGCGGCCGGCCGCGTGGCGAACGTCATCCTCCAGCTTGCCGATGACATCGGCACGATCCGGAAAGGGCGCGTCGAAATCGACGAGCTTCCGCTGCAGCAGGACCTCGCCAACATGGCCGGAACCTCACGGGAGACGATCTCGAGGGTCGTCCACATGTTTATCAAGAAGGGGCATGTCGACATGCACGGCAACAAGATGATCGTACAGGACTACGAAAAGTTTAAGAGCCTCTTCACCTGAAGAGGCGACGGCGACGGGAGGCATGGCAGAAGGGATAGATGCGTGTGGACGTATTAGCCGATCTTCATACACATACAACGCATTCGGACGGGAGTCTCTCACCCCTTGAATTAGTGCAGAAGGCGGGAGATCTCGGGGTCTCGATCCTGGGCATCACCGATCACGACACGGTCGGGGCACTCGATGAGGCGATCGAGGGGGGGAAAACGGTCGGGGTCGAGGTCATCCCCGGTATGGAACTGAGCGCGTCCTCCCCTGATGGCGAGATACACGTCCTGGGGTATTTCATGGATTATCACAGCCCGACGCTCACCGAGGCGCTGACCATCTTCAGGCAGAAGCGGATCGAACGGATCGAGCGCATCGTCGGCAAGCTCAACCGGATGAAAATTCCCCTCACGGTCGAATCGGTCCTCGCCGAGGCCACCGGCGATTCGGTGGGCCGTCCCCACATCGCCAGCGCCCTCGTCAATCAGGGCCACGCCGCGAGTTATCACCAGGCGTTCAACAAATACATCGGCGAGGGGCGTCCGGCCTTCGAAAAAAAAGATGAATTTTCCCCGGAAGACACCATCCGGCTGATCGCCGGGGCCGGTGGGCTTTCGTTCCTGGCGCACCCGGGCCGGTCGGTGGATGACCAGCTTCTCCACAGCCTCATCAAGTCGGGGCTCGATGGGATCGAAGTCTATCATCCCAGCCATTCCCCCGAGCGCATCGAATTCTTCCGCGGCGTCGTCAGCGAATATTTCCTGCTCGAGAGCGGCGGCTCCGATTTCCACGGCGGGATGAAGAAGGACGAACATCTTCTCGGCAGGATCGGCGTTCCCCCCGCGTCCGTCGACATCATGCGCCGGAGACTCTTCCCGCACTGACCGGCTCGTTGTTCCCTGTGCGCGGTACGCCGCCCCGACCGGCGATCGTAATTCCCGAATATCATGAATATCGCATATGCATCGTACCATTGAAGGCAACAATCTTCCCGTCAGGGGAAAAGTGGGAATCGTCGTCTCCCGCTTCAACGCATTCATCACCCAGCGGCTTCTCGACGGGGCCACGGACTGTCTCCGCCGTCACGGCGTGGCCGGGGAGGATATCGACGTCATCTGGTGCCCCGGGGCCTTCGAGATTCCCCAGGTGGCCCGGAAAATCCTCGCGGGTCCGGTGCAGTACGCGGCCGTCATCTGCCTCGGGTGCGTGATACACGGCGAGACTCCCCATTTCGAATACGTGGCGGGATCCGTGGCCTCAGGCGTCGGGAAAGTCGCCCTCTCCTCGGATGTTCCGGTGATTTTCGGTGTCCTGACCACAGATACGCTGGAGCAGGCGGTCGAGCGCGCGGGCGCCAAGGGGGGAAACAGGGGATGGGACGCCGCGATGTCCGCGCTCGAGATGGCTGACCTCTTCGCGGGAATTCGCGGTAAACGAAAATAGAGCGCAGGTAGGACGATCGGACGGAGAGAGCTGGTGCGCGGGTTTTTTATGATCGTGTTCGGTCTGCTCGTCGCGCGGGCGACGGCCGGAATCGACGAGTGGAAAACGTTCACCCCGAAAAGGGATGTCCGGGCCCTGCTTCCGGCCGACGGGCTGCTCTGGGCGGCAACCGGGGGGGGGCTCTTTTCCTACAGGGCCGCGGACAGCAC
>DATEDB010000135.1:0-3175 GCA_035286625.1 Bacteroidota bacterium | reverse complement strand
CAGGCCCTCCGACTGGTGCAATGGCTCTCCGGCGGAGGAGGGGCCGTCGAACCGATAAACCTGTACCGGATCACGGACGCCATCGCGGGCTTATTGTACCTGGGGCTGATCTTCCATTTCCTGAGGGCGCTTTCGATCCCGGCGGCCGACGCAGTGCTCCTTGGAATTCTTCTCCTGTTCCGCGTGGGGACGCAATTCTTCCTCGGCTACGTGGAGAACTATATGTTCTTCTACGTGGCGCTCACAGCGTATGTCGTCACGGGGTGGCTCGCTCTCGAGAAGAAGGCGCCGCTATGGCTGCCGCTCATACTGCTGGCCGCGGTCCCGGGGTTCCATATCGCGGGGATCATATTTCTCCCCACCGTAATCTTCCTTCTCCTCCCGTGGTGGAAGAGCCATCGAAGATATTTTCTGATGGGGATCGCGGGCATCGCCGTGGTGAGCGCCGCCGGCATCCTGCTCCTCGGTCCCTCGTGGGTGATGACGCGCATCGCCGATGCGATCCGGAACGACTTTCTTCCGATCTCATCTCCCCCCGGCGGGATACCGTACGGAATTTTCTCAACGGCGCACCTGATCGATTGGGTCAACGCCAACCTCCACATCGCACCGTTCAGCCTCGTATGCGTTGCGATCGGTATGATCGCCGTCCGGCGTGAAGAGTATTCCGGGAGTCCGGTCTTTCGCTTTCTTGCCGGGTCGACCCTCGTGGGACTGACGATGTCCTTCGTCATTCTCCCGGGGCTCGGGATGGCGCGCGACTGGGATATGCTCTCGAATTTTTTCATCCCGCTCCGATTTTTTTCCGTCTATTTTCTTATGTTACTCCTGCGCGCAAGGGAACTGCGCCACGCGGTGCTGATGCTGGCCGTTGTCGGGCTCGTGCGGTGGTTCGGGTGGGTCGGCATCAATGCCGACGAAGAGAAGCACCTTGCCCGCGCGGAGGTGCTCACCGCCCCCGAGTTGAGCGGGACGTTCCCCAAAATCTATTACGAGCACCTCGGGAAAACTTTTTTTGACAGGAAAGATTTCCCCCGGGCGGCAAAGTGGTACGAGGCTTATGTGAAAATCGACAGCATGAATCCCCGCATCCTGGCGAACCTCTCCGACTGTTACCGCGCCCTGGGGGACGGCGAGAACGTCTTCAGGATGCTGCGCTTATCGGTGGAAGCGAAATCGACCAACCCGGGAGTGTATTCGAACCTCGCCGTGGAATACGTCCACAGGGGAGACACCGGACGCGCGATTTCGTTACTGGAGGATGCCGTGCGCCTGGATCCTGCCCTCGCGATCGCGAGGGCGAACCTCTGCCTGTTGAACATGCGCCGGGGCCGATACGCCGAGGCCAGACAGGCCGCCGCCGAAGCCATCCGGTTGGGCATGAGAGAACCGGTATTATTCAAAGAGGCGGGATACGCGAGTTACTATTTAAAGGACTATCCGAGCGCCATACTTTCTTTAAATGAATACCTGAAATCGGTGCCATCGGATGAACACGCAAAAAAATTGTATTACGAACTGGAGAGGCGGCTCGGGAAGGATTCCCCCTTGAAAAAAACCGCCAGGCCCCAATGAAAGTGCCTGCAAAAATACTCCTTGCGGTCTCGGGCGCGCTCGTCCTGCTGCACGTCGCCGGGGCTGTCTGGTCGACGCACCTCAGCTGGGGCGTTCACCTGTTCTCGTTTTATCCCCCGATGGCATCGCTCATCGCTCTGGCTGCGGCGGCCGCGGCAATATTCATTCCGGCGGTTCAACAGGCGGCGGGCAACGCGCTGGAGCTTGTGGTCCGGAAAACCGCCTCCCTCCCCTCGTTGGTCGTCAACCTGGCGCTCGCCGGGGCGCTCACCGGCCTCGGCTACGCGTTTGCGGCCCAGCTTCACCTGCTGGGCGACAGCGCCATCCTCATGCGGTCGATTCCCAAATCCACCTGGGGATCAGAGGTCATCTCGAGTTTCAAAAACCAGCCGCTGTTAAATGTCATTTACCGGTGGGCCATGGACCTGGGGGGAAGCGGCGTCGACACGCACCCAGGGGAGGTCTATACCACCATCAATATCATCGCCGGCGTCCTGCTGGTGTTTCTGACCACGTGGTTCGTCAGACTGCTGCCGCGCCCGCCGGTGGAGCGGTTCATCCTCGGGCTGTTTCTTTTCACGGGGGCGGGTTCGCAGTTCTTCTTCGGCTACGTGGAAAACTATGTCCTGCAGTATGTCGCCACCATCGCCTACGCCATCACCGGCTGGATGGCGCTGGAGAAAAAAGTGCACATCGCCGTGCCGGTGCTGATCCTTGCCGTGCTTCCCGGGTTCAACCTGGGGACCGGCATTTTCCTGCCGAGCGGAATATTTTTGATTCTGTATTATTTCCGGGACCAGAAGGGGAAGGCGCTGGCGATCATTGCGGGGATCGGGGCGGCCGGCGCCGCGGTGCTGTACCTTGTCGGGTTCAATTTCATGGGGTTCATCAATAAGATCATCGGCGGGAGCGTCGATTTCCTGCCGCTGTTCGCCGCGCGCGATGGCAACTACCCCTACGCGATGTTTTCGCTCCTGCACCTCCTCGACTGGTTCAACGCCCATTCGCTGATCGTTCCCTTCGGCGTCTTCATACCCGCGGCGCTGATGTTCGCCATGCCGAAAGAGGACCGCTGGAAGGGCCCGGCACTGAACTTTCTGCTGATACTTTCGGCGTGCGGACTCGCCTTCACCTGGATCGTCAATTCCGCCCTCGGGATGGCCCGGGACTGGGACATGCTCTCCAGTTTCTTCATCCCGCTGATGGTGCTGGACGTCTTCCTGCTGGCGAAGGCCCCGAACGCGGAACCGAGGCGGCCGGTGCTGGTGACGATTCTCATCGTCTCGTTTCTTCATCTGGCCGGGTTTATCGGCGTGAACGCCGACGCGGAGCGCCACCTGGCCCGCATGCGCACACTCGACAGCGAACTCCTGCTTTCGAAGGCCTCGCAGATGACCTTCGACGAGGCGCTGGCCAATTTCTTCTTCGACAACGGACGCTACGCCGAGGCGAAAATCTACTACGAGCGCTACATGGCGATCGATTCGGCGAACACGCGCATCGTCGGGAACATTTCGGACGTGTACAGGAAACTGGGCGAGGCCGACAACTATTTCCGGCAACTGAAGCGGGGCGTGGAGCTCGGGAGCACCAACCCGGG
>DATEDB010000134.1:0-2655 GCA_035286625.1 Bacteroidota bacterium | reverse complement strand
AGGAGGCTGACGGCCGCCCCCGACGCCGAGAAGAAACAGCTCCAGAAATCGTTCATCTCGGACGTCAAAAAACACATCGACGCAATTGCCTCGAGGTATATCCTCCCGGACGAGGGCACGTTCCCGTTCGCCCTGATGTACGTCCCGGCGGAGAACGTCTATTACGAGATGATCATCAAGGACGAACTCTCCAACGGGGCCGGCCTCTACAGTTACGCGCTGGAGAAGAAAGTCGTCCCGGTGTCGCCCAACTCGTTTTACGCCTACTTGCAGGTCATCGCGCTCGGGTTGAGGGGTTTTTATATAGAGCAGAGGGCCCGGGAAATCCTCGACAACCTTCAGCAGCTTCAGGGCGACGCGGCAAAGGTGCGCGAGGTCTTCGACGTCATGGGGACCCACCTGGAAAATGCCAGGAAGAAATACGACGAGTCCGAAAGCCGCCTCACCAGGTTCGAGGGGCACCTGGAAAACATCGCGCAGAAATCGATCGCCTCCGGCGAGGCCCGGGCCGAAGTCGATGGTTGAGACAGGGGCATGAGGCATGGTACTCTCCGTGCACCCCGTCAATCCCCAGGGAAGACATATCGGACGGGCGGTGGAGATTCTCCGGGCCGGGGGGGTGGTCATCTATCCGACCGACACCGTGTACGGGATCGGCTGCAGCATCTTTCAGTCCGCGGCCATTGAACGGGTCTACAGGATCAAGCGCCGGGACCGGAGCAAGCCCTTCAGTTTCATCTGTTCCGACCTCGCTCACATCAGCGAGTACGCCAGGGTGGACAACCCGGCGTTCCGGCTCATGAAGCGGCTGATCCCCGGACCGTACACATTCATCCTCCCCGCCGGGAGGATGAAACAGATCCCCAAAAGCATGATCTCGAGGCGGAAGACCGTGGGAATCCGGGTCCCGGACAACACCGTCTGCGCTGCGCTGGTCACCGAACTCGGCCACCCGGTTCTGAGCGCCGGCGTCACCGACGAGGGAGGCGCCGTCATCAACGACCCGTCGGAGATCGCCGACCGGTACGGAAAACTTGTGGACCTCATGCTCGAATCGGGAAACGGGATGCTCGAGGTGTCGACCATCATCGATCTCACAGAGGACGCCCCCGTCGTGATACGCAAGGGGAAGGGCGACATCGGATTTCTTGCAACAACCTGAGGGTCGGACCGATACGATGTACCTGAAGAACACTTCACTCTCGATTTCCCCCGCTGAAACCGCGATTTACGGCGAGAGGGAGAACGCCGTCATCGTCTACGCCGATCTCCGCGGTTTCGCCCACTGGTCGCTGGGGGCCACGCCCGGACAGATCACGCGGGTCATCCAGGTCGTGTACGACCGGGTGATCCAGCTCTCCTTTTTCTACAGGCACACGTTCCACAAATTTCTCGGGGACGGATTCCTGCTGATCTGGGAAGCGAAAGACCACCTCTCGCTGGCTGAAGCGCTGCGGTGGGCGCTTTCGGCATCCTTCGAAATTCACAAGAAATACTGGTACATCGCCCGTCAGCTGAATTTCCCGTCGCCGCTCGGATTCGGCATCGGCATTTCCTGCGGGGAGGTCATCCGGATCGACCCGCAGACGTTCATCCCGGAGCTCAACGAACCCGACTTCGTGGGCTACCCGATGAACAGCGGATCACGGCTCCAGAAGCTGGCGGGTCCCTACGGGACCGTCCTCGACCAACGCGGTGTGCGCGAGGCGATGATGAACCCGGAGAGGGTGCTCAGGGCCGAGAACCCCGTGCTCAGGCTGGAGCTGATCAGGCCGCACAACAAGTCGATCTCCATGGCCGACAGGTTCACGGGCCTGCACGAGGACGATGTGTTCGGATTCCAGTACGTCACCTGGCCCTACGTCAAGGACGCGCTGTGGAAAATCGACGGAAGGCTCTGACCCCCCCAGGGTCCGGCATCAGGAACGGAATGATCGCGACGGCGGTGATGGCCGCGGCGCTGTTCCTGACGGCTGGCCTCACCGGTCCGACGGTCCCGCTCCACGCCATCGTCTTCCTGGGCGCGTCGGCCTCCGTGATCGCGGCCGGGCGGGTTGCGGACCGGCTCTGGGATTCGATGATCGCCCCGGCCCTTGGGTTCACTTCGCCGCCGCTCTGCCTGGTCTCGCGGTTGCCTTTTCGTTTCCTGGGGGGCGGGATCGCGTTCACCACGATCCTGCTCGCCTCGAAAAAAGCGGGGCTCGTCCCCGTGAACGTCATTCCCGTGGTGCATATTTTCATGACCGGAGGGATTCTCTCGGTTTCGTATTACGGTTTTCTCGAGGGCTTCAGGGGCCTGAAAGGACAGGGAGGGCACGGTGACCGCACGGACACCGGCCCTCATCCGGAACAGCGGAGGGGAATATCTGATGACAAAAACCGAACAGCATAAGATCATCCAAGCGCTCCGGGAGTACGAGCACAGGCTGAGGGGCCGCGAGGCGGACGAATTCCAGATGATGCGCAAGCGGGACACCGACGACGAAGAACTGGACAGGCTGAGCGTCCAGAAACTGCTCGGGATGTACGAGAAATACGTCCCGGAACGCTACCGTTAACCGCCCTGGCGAGAGAACCGTGGCCGTCACCCTCGTAAAAAACAGCACCGGGGACACACCCCGTGTCCCGGGCGACGACATCCCGGCCCGCATCACG
>DATEDB010000133.1:0-3769 GCA_035286625.1 Bacteroidota bacterium | reverse complement strand
CCGCGCCGACGCCGGCGGTGAATTTCCAGCTCTGGAAAAGCGACGCCCCTCCAGTCGCGGGCGCCGTTTTTCGGGCCGGCTGCGAAACCTTCTCCGGGGCCCGGCCGATTTTCGCCCCGCAGACAGCGCAACTCTCCGCGCCTGGAGCGTTGATCTGACCGCAGAGCGGACAGGTTTTTGGTATGGTCGGTGTGTCCGGCACGGCCGCCTCCCTTCCGCAGGAAGGACAAAACCGGTCTGTTGGGTCTAATTCAGTTGAGCAGGACGGGCAATGACGGGAGGGGCTCATCAGGAAAACGCTACAGACCGGCGGGCTGCTTCCTCTTCAGATTCGCGTTCACGGTGGATTTCAGCTCTTTGGATACTTTGAAAAACGGAACGAAGTGCTCGTCGACCTGCACCTGTTCCCCTGTGCGCGGGTTCCGGGCGATACGTCCTTTTCTTTTTTTCGTCTTGAAACTTCCGAATCCGCGTATCTCGATATTTTTTCCCTCCTTCAGGGCTTCGATGACTGTCTGGATGAACCCATCAACCACAGCTTCAGTTTCGACCTTTGTCAGGCCAGTGCCGGATGCGATGTGATCGACGATGTCGGCTTTGGTCAAAGTGTGATCTCCTTAGGAAATGGCACATACCCACCATCTGGTGTAAACGATGCGATGATAAACGGAAAGAGCTTCCGTGCGGATCTCATCGCCCATGAGAATGAGAGTTGTTCACGGGAAGTTATAATTGTTGAATTTGACAAGATAACCGGACTTTATCGAAATTTATTTATGAAATAATGCCTATAACCTGTTTAAAATTCGTATAATAATACGAAACTGCATGCCAAAAGTCAATAGGCTGTGTGTGTCCGGGGGGGTGAGACATCTCAGGAAAGGATAAAAAAAAGGCATGCGGTCCGTGTTGAACCGCATGTCCTGACGGCCCCAATGGCCGTTTATTTCACGTTAACTTCTATTTCCTTCGCTTTCGCCTGTTCAGCCTTCGGGATCGTGATGGTCAGGATACCGTTGGCATAGGTGGCCTGGATCTTTTCGCTATGGGCCGTCACCGGAAGCGTAAACGACCTTTCGAATGATCCGAACGACCGCTCGAGCCTCTGGAATCTGTCGTTCTTCTCCTCGTAGGTATGTTTCTTTTCGCCCTTGATGGTGAGGATTCCGTCGGCGACGGTGATCCTGACGTCATTTTTGTCAACGCCCGCCAACTCCACGTTTAAGGTGAAATCATCGTCGTTCTCGATGATATCCACCGGCGGGTTGAGACCGGTCATTCCGTTCTCGTCCGACGCGGTGAGCCTGAACCGGTCGAACATCCTGTCGATATCCTTTTGCATGTTCAGGAACTCGCTCGACAGATCGGTGACCGGTGACCAGCGGGATATCTCGCCTACGGGTTTCCAGCGAATCAGTGTCATGGTATTGAACTCCTCTCTTTTATGATGTGTCTTTTGTTGGATTCTTCTCTATGCAGGATATTACTTCAATTCCCGTGCCAGAGGAATCCACCGCACAATCCGGGCGGGTAGAGGAGTTCGCTGATCATCCATTGTCAGTCTGACAGCTCCCGTAACATTCTTTCTGCCGAAACAGTCATATTGGCAAATTCGTTGACAGGATCCCGCGGATATTTGACGATCTGTCAGGATGCCGTTTCGAGGTAGCGCTCTGCATCGATCGCGGCCATACACCCTGTCCCTGCCGCGGTGACCGCTTGGCGGTAATGGGCGTCCGCCACGTCCCCCGCCGCGAAGACTCCGTCGAGACTGGTTTTCGTCGTCCCCGGCCTGAGTGCGATGTATCCGGTATCGGTCAGGTCGACCTGTCCTTCGAACAATTGAGTGTTCGGCCGGTGTCCGATCCCCATGAAGACGCCCCGGGCCTGCACGACCGAGATCGCCCCGGTCCTGACGTTCCTCACCCTGATACCTGTGACGGATTTTTTTCCGTGTTCATCCTTCCCGAGGATATCCTCGACCACCGAATCGAAGAGGAAGGAGATTTTCGGGTTTTTCGCCATGCGGTCCTGCATGATTTTCGAAGCCCTGAAACTGTCCCTGCGGTGGACGATGGTCACTTTCGACGCGAATTTCGTTAGAAACCCGGCCTCCTCCATCGCCGTATCCCCGCCGCCGACGACGATGACCTCGAGCCCCTTGAAAAAGAATCCGTCGCAGGTGGCGCAGGCCGAAACGCCGTGTCCGGTGTATGCCTGTTCGGAGGGCAGTCCCAGCCATTTCGCCGAGGCGCCGGTCGCGATGATGACAGAATCGGCCCGGTATTTCACATCGTCCGACACCAGCCTGAACGGCCTGACGGAGAAATCGACGCTTGAGACGTCCTGAAAAAGCGTTTTCGCGTTGAACCTCACCGCCTGCTTCCTGAACAGTTCCATCAGTTCCGGACCGAGGATCCCGTCCGGGAATCCGGGGTAGTTTTCGACGTCCGTCGTGATGGTGAGCTGTCCCCCCGGCTGGACTCCCTCGAAAACCAGGGGTGCGAGATTGGCCCTCGCGCCGTACAGCGCGGCCGTCAGGCCGGCGGGGCCGGAACCGATGATGATAAGTTTATGTCTGTTTTCCATGTGCTTCCCTGCAGGATGTCCACTCTGATGTGCTGTTTCTCTGTATAATTTCCGCGTTCCGCTTCAATCCCGTGAGTTTTGCCCGCTTGATGGGGCTGCCCTTGAATTCCTTCACGAACCCGGCGTCCCCCATCCTGAGAACATTCCCGAGTTCCCTGTCGACGTTTCCGGCCCGCGGAGCGAATGCCTCCTCTGCGGATTCCCGGACATTGGCGTTCCACGGACACACATCCTGGCAGACGTCGCATCCGTACAGCCACCCGTCGAACCGCGGCTCGAGTTCGGCCGGAATGTCGCCCCGGTGTTCGATCGTGAGGTATGAGAGACAGAGTGTGGCGTCCAGCAGGTACGGCTCGGTGATCGCGCCCGTCGGACAGGCCTCGATGCACAGGACGCAGTTTCCGCAATGATCGGTCTCGGGGGCGTCCGGTTCGATCTCCTCGCTCAGGAGCAGTTCCCCGAGGAAGATCCAGGAACCCCGCTCCATGGAGATGAGGTTCGTGTGCTTCCCCTGCCATCCCACGCCCGCCCGCTGGGCCCAGGCCTTCTCCATGACGGGCCCGGTATCGGCATACACCTTTCCGCGTATGGTCGGATCGAGAGACCTGACATACTCCAGGAGGGATTCAAGGCGGCCCGCCACGATGGGGTGATAATCGTCGCCCCAGGCGTACCGCGACACCTTCCCGGTGCCCGGGATATGTTGATGCCGTGCGGATGTGTAATAATTGATCCCGACCGAAACGATGGTTTTTACCCCGGGCAGGACGAGCGCGGGATCGCTCCTCCGGTCGGCATTCCTGGCGATCCACCCCATCGAACCCTGGTAGCCGCGTTCCAGCCAGGAGCCGAGACGCCCCGATTCCGGTTCGGGGACGCAGGCCCCCGCAAACCCGACGAGGTCGAATCCCAGCGCCCGGGCTTTCAGGGTGATCTTCCCTTTGAGTTCCTTCCCGCTCATCCGATCATGACTCCCTGTTCAGATTCCCGTGATCCAGACGTCGCCGCCCCTGATAATCACGGGGAATGTCTTCAGACATCCCTCGCCGGTGACCGGCTTTCCGGTCCGGATATCGAATGTCCAGCCGTGCATGGGGCACCTCAGGTTGAAACCGTCGAGTTCGCCTTCGTGCAGGGCGGCGAAATGCTGGTGGGGACAGTTGTTCTCGATAGCGAAAAT
>DATEDB010000132.1:0-4171 GCA_035286625.1 Bacteroidota bacterium | reverse complement strand
AGGCTCGAGAACATGAGGAGTCTGCCGCCCGGGCTCCCGAGGGGATTCGGGTGCAGGACGTCGAAGAGCAGGGAACCGAGCAATGCCAGGACCGCCACCACGGCCCATGTCGTCGTCAACCCGGATCCGGGCCGCAGGCGCCTGAAAAATTTTGCGGCGCCGGTCAGAAAAATCATCCCGCCGAGGATCGATGAGAAGACGAGGAGGAAGACCCCCAATAACAGCACGGCCATCGGAGGGTCCGGGAATACGAGTCTCGGATCGTTGAGATCGATCCGGGAATCAAAGACGGCGCTCTGTATGATGGCATACAATCCCCTGCTCAGCGGACCGAGCAGTCCGATGAGGACCGCCAGGCCGGTGAGGGGGATGAATTTTGCGATACCGCGGGGAGCGCCCCGATCACGGTGGCGTGCCATGGCGCCTTCCGGAGCCGTGTCCATCGTGAGTGTGTGGAAAACGACCAGCGTGACCGTCAGGGCGATGGCCGACAGGAGCAGGTCTCCCAGCGAGCGTGCGGCGCCGTAACCGAATGAAGAGGCGAAAAGCGTCGGATCGAAAAGCTCCCCGCCAAAAAACACACCCGGAATATCCGTCAGAATCAGAGCGTACCGAACGATCCACACCGACGCGACGGCGAACAGTGTGGCCCCGGGATGTGTCGATGAGCGGGAGATGCGGCGTTCGACGAGCAGCAGCAGGACGAGGGCAATGAGCCCGGCGAGGTTCTCCCATTTCCTGAATTGCCCGAGGATGTGCGTTTCGTGGACCGCCCGGTCCGGACGGGGTGCCACGACGTAGCCCACTTCCTCGCCCAGGATGTTTCGCAGAGGTACCAGAAGCCGGGATTCGGCGGGGATACTCTCCGCCCCGGCCTCCCGTAGCGCCACAGGGGCATCAGCCCCGCCTGCTGCGGTGCCCGGGCCCTGACCCCGCCTGATCCGGAAGGCCACCCTCACTCCTGTGCGTGCTTCAATTATCGCCTGGAACGATCCCGCGGGGGCCCTGTTGCTGAGGAAGCGGTTATTCACCGGGTGATTTACAGTGAAGAGCCGTTTGCCGACGATCCGTCCGATGACGCTGTCCCACATGAACACCGGCGAGGTGACCACGAGGTAGGAATAAATCGGACCGTCGATGAGTGTGGAGGTCTGCAGGTTGTCGCGCCGGCGTGGAAATCCCTGAGGGATTCCATCGTGGAGCGGTTGGGGAACGATGTCGGGACCGCGGGGGCCGCTCCAGGCAAGGAGCCGACCCGACCAGTCGTAATATTCGAGCGTCAGACCGCCGATCCCGGATTTGGCCAGCAGATCGAAGAGACGCTCCCGGCCGGCGGCCGAATTCGTGTCGATCCCGGCCGCAAGGATTGATGCCCCGGCCGTCCGGACAGATCGGAGCGCTTCGTCCTGGAACGCGGAGAAGGAATCGACGATGTCAGTCTCGAGAAGGCGGGATTTTTCTGCGGCGATCTCCGCCCAGGAGGCGGCGTCCGCGCGGAGGGTCCATCGTTCGGTGACCAACAGCCCCAGGAGGACAATAAGTGCCGAGCCGAGGAGAACGGCAGGAAGTCTTATAGACCGTCGCATGGAAGGGTCGGTGTCGATTCGCGGCGCCCCGGGGTCAGTAGATGTTCAGCTGGGAGATGACCCACCCTGCCCTCTCCCGTGTGAGACCGACATACACCTGGACGCGCTCCGACCTGTTACCGGTGGTCACCATCCCTCCCCCGGTGGCGAACGGATGCGTCCCGGTGTCCCGGGTCGTGAACGAGAAGGAAGCCACCCTCGAGGCGGAAAAAAAGAAGCGCAGGATCTGGCGCGCCTGGTTTGCGCTGTAATAACCGTCCGCCCTGCCCCGGATGTTGAGGATCACCGTCCGATGGAAGTAAGCGGAAAATACGCGTCCATCCCCGGCGGACATCCCCTCTTCCACCGCGCGGAAAATCTCAGCCGGACCCTCCCCGTCCGAAGAGTCATTCTGCGCCGGGCGTGTAAAAAAGCTCTGCCCGGCGAGTGCCGGGCAGAAGACCAGTGTCATCACCGTCACGATGACTGTCAGCATGCGGTTCATCATCTGGATAAAAATACTCCTTCGGTGCTCCAAAGTCAACCGGTCACCGGAACCGTTCCGAGAATCCCGCTCCCGCGTGCAGGTCGCCCCGGCCGGCCGTCGATTTCAACTCGCTTTCGTTGCCGGATCTGTCGAGCGCCGTCACCGCGTAATAGACCGTCACGCCGTTCGCCGCACCATCATCGGAGAAAGTCTCCGCGGTCGTCTGGCCGATGAACCCGTAGAGTCCGTCGTACGAGTCGCTTATGTAGACCCGGTACGCGGCAAGGTCGGGTTCGGAATTCGCGAACCAGGAGATTTGTACTCTGCCGTCCCCGGTTTCGGTATAGATGCCGCGCGGGGCGAACGGCGGAGTGGTGTCGACTTCCACCAGGTTCGTTTTACACCCGGCCGCGATGGCGGCAGAGAAAAGGAAGATGATGAAATGTGTTCTCATGGCCGTGCTCCTGTTGTTCAACCTACCAATTGAGTGCTCAACAGACGTGCCAATCGACCGGCCGGCCGATCCGATGCGGAAACGGCGGGAAAATAGGGACAATGGTGGCTGGTATGGAAGAGGGGTCCGCCCGACGGCCTGAACGGTCAATACCGGCGTCCAATAATTAGGACGGGCGGGCAGGCATGAATCGTGTGATCTCAGGCGAGAACGGTCTGGCCATGGTTGATGATCCCGACAGCCTTCCCACGGAGTTTATACCCCCCGAAGGGCGAATTTTTCGACTTCGATTTAAACGTTCCGGTGTCGACCGCGTACTCGAAGGACAGGTCCATGATTGTTAAATTCGCGTCCCGGCCCCTGACGATGCCGACCGCGGGCAGTCCCAGAACCTTCCGGGGGTTTATCGAGAAAAGCTCGATCATCCTCTTTAATGAAATCACCCCGGGCTCCACCAGGCCGCTCACCGTGATACCGATCGCGGTCTCGAGGCCCACGATGCCGAAGGGCGCGTGGACGAACCCCACGGCCTTTTCGTCCCGCGAATGGGGGGCGTGGTCTGTGGCGATCACATCGATGGTACCGTCCTTCAGCGCTTCCTTCATCGCCGCGACATCCTCACTGCTCCGCAGGGGGGGGTTCATCTTCATGTTCGTGTCGAATCCCTCGACGGCGGCGTCGCTCAGTGTGAAGTGGTGCGGGGTGATTTCGCACGACACGGTCATCCCCCGGGATTTCGCCCTGCGGATCTGCTCAATAGTTCCCGCCGTGCTGACGTGGGCGACGTGGTAGGATGCCCCCACGTATTTCACCAGTTGCAGGTCCCTCCCGACCATGATCTCTTCGGCCACAGGCGGTATGGGGGGAAGCCCGAGAACGGTCGCCGTCCGGCCTTCGTTCATCGCCCCGCCCCTGGTCATGCTCGTCTCCTCGGCGTGCTGGATGATGGGTTTGTGATACATGCCTGCATACTCCAGGGCACGGCGCATGATTTCGGAGTCGGAGACGGGGGCGCCGTCATCGGAAAATGCCACGACCCCCGCCGCGGCCAGCTCCCCCATGTTCGAGAGCAGCTTCCCCTCCCGGCGGTGTGTGACCGCCCCGATGCACCAGACGTCGACCGCCCCGCCGAGAGCCCTCCGTCCTTTTTCGTGAATGAAACTTACGACTGCAGCGTTGTCGATGGCGGGATCGGTATTCGGCATGCAGCAGACGCCGGTGAAACCTCCCGCCGCCGCCGAAGCGCAGCCGGTTTCAATCGTCTCCTTATGCTCGTACCCCGGTTCCCGGAAATGGACGTGCATGTCGAGGAACCCCGGGGCCACCGTTTTGCCTTTCAGGTCCACCGTTTCGGCCGGACCGTCCGCCTTCAGGTTTTTCCCGATGCCTTCGATCTTTCCGCCAACGATCAGGACATCCGCCTCTTCGTCAATCCCGTTGGCGGGGTCGACCAGGTGTCCGTTTTTCAGGAGTAAAGTTTTCATACGGTCAGCCCGTTATCATTATGTCCCGGTGCCGATGAGATACAACACCGCCATCCTGACCGCCACACCGTTGAGGACCTGGCGGAGAATGAGGGACCGTTCGCCGTCGGCGACATCGGCCGAAAGTTCGACGTCACGGTTGATGGGGCCCGGGTGGAGCACCACGGTGTGCGATTTCGCC
>DATEDB010000131.1:0-2860 GCA_035286625.1 Bacteroidota bacterium | reverse complement strand
CACCCTCTTCGACGAGGAGGGACTGCAGGAGGTCCAGAGAAAATTTTTCGGCACGCTCGTCAACACGTACGCCTTTTTCGCCCTGTACGCCAACATCGATGGGTTCACCGGGAGCGAACAAAGCGTCCCGCGGGCCTCGCGCCCGGAGATCGACCGGTGGATCCTCTCGGAGCTGCATTCGCTGCTCGGCAGGTACCGCGAACTGATGGATGGATACGAAGTGACCCGGGCGGCGCGCCTGGTCAGCGCTTTCACCATCGACCTGCTGTCGAACTGGTACGTGCGGAGGAACCGCCGGCGGTTCTGGAAAAACGAGAAGGGGGCGGACAAACTCTCGGCCTACCAGACGCTCTCCGAATGCCTCGATGGTCTGACCCGGATGATCGCGCCCTTCGCGCCGTTTCTCTCGGAGGAGATTCACCGCAACCTGAGGGAAGGCAGGGGCCTGGCGGGGGCAGAAAGTGTTCACCTCGAACTCCTCGGCGAGCCGGACCGGTCGGCCATCGACCCGGGGCTCGAGGCCGGGATGGAGAAGGCCCGGCTGATCGTCTCTTTGGTCAGGTCGATACGGAACAGGAAGAACCTGAAGGTACGCCAGCCTCTCGGGCGGATGATCGTCCCGGTGGGTTACCCCGACGAGAGGATGATGATCGAACGGATGAAATCTGTTATATTGGATGAGACGAACGTCAAATCGATCGAATTCGTGGGGGATGATTCGGGCATCGTGACAAAGAGCATAAGGCCGAATTTCAAGACACTGGGGCCGAAATACGGGAGATCCGTCCAGGGGGTCGCATCGGCCATCCGGGGCTTCGGCGCCGCGGAGATCTCGGCCCTCGAGGCTGGCAACGCCGTGCCCGTCCCGGTGGGGGCCCGGGAGGTACCGGTCGTCCTGGAGGACGTCGAAATCCTCCGGCAGGAGATCGAGGGATGGGTGGTGGAGTCGGACGGGGGACAGACCGTCGCACTCGATACCGAACTGACGCCGGAACTGGTGTCGGAGGGATTCGCCCGGGAGTTCGTGAACCGGATCCAGAACCTGAGGAAGGACGCGGGTCTCCGGGTCACCGACAGGATCGCAGTCGCCTACAGCTCCGGGCCCCGTCTCACCGGCGCCCTGCGGCAGTATACGAAATATATCCAGAACGAAACCCTCGCCGTGGAACTCTCGGACGTCCCGGACGGCGACGGGAACAGCGCCGAGGTCGATCTCAACGGCGAACACTGCCGGATATCGATCAAACGGATATCATGAACAACATCACAGGGAACACGATCATGCCGAAACCTAAGAGGGCTAACGCCAAAAAAAGTACCATCCGCCCCGCGGCGAAGAAGACCACCGCCCGGACGGGGACACGGAAACCGGCAGGGGGCGACAGGAAGGCGCTCCCCATCCTCCCGCAGAGGCCTGCGATGTCCGCCCGATCCAGGAAATCGAGCTACTCGAAACAGGACCTGGAGCATTTCAGGGGCATCATCCTGGAGAAGAAGAAGGAGATCCTTGAGGAACTGGAAACTCTGAGGGACTCCATGATGGACGCCGCCACAGGCGAGTACGCCAGCGAGAGTTCGACGTACTCGACGCACATGGAACAGGGGACCGACGCGATGGAACGGGAGAAGACCTTCCTCTTCGCCTCGCGCGAGGGCAAGTTCCTCAATTACCTCGAGGACGCGCTCCAGCGCATCGATAAGGGAGAATACGGCACGTGCTCGGAGTGCGGGAAACTCATCGAGAAGGAGCGGCTCGAAGCGGTTCCGCACGCCCGGCAGTGCCTCCAGTGCAAGATGAACCTCTCAAAATAGAGAGGAGCCTGCCGGTGCGCATCGTCTTCGTCAGCCTCCTGATCGTCATTGCGGATCAGGCCTCCAAGATCGCCGTGAAGGGGATCGACCTGCCCGCCCTCGGGGTGAAGGTCAGGGGACTCATCTACGGGACCAGCATCCCGGTCCTCGGCGATTTCCTCCGCCTGACGTATATCGAGAACCCCGGAATGGCGTTCGGCATCGACCTGGGCGGTAAACTCTTATTTTCGTTGTTCTCGGTGGCAGCCAGCGCGGGTATATTATATTATCTCTACCGCGCCAGGGACGAACCGCTGCCGTTCCGCCTCTCCCTGGCCATGATCCTCGGCGGTGCGGTCGGCAACCTGATCGATCGTGTCTTCTACGGGGTGATCTTCGGGGAGGGGGCCCTGTTCTATGGACGGGTGGTGGATTTCATCGACATCGATTTTTTCAACTTCACCATTTTCGGGTACACGCTTCACCGCTGGCCGGTGTTCAACATCGCCGACGCATGCGTGACCTGCGGGGTGCTCCTGATGCTCTTCACGCACAGGCGCACAGTCCCGGCCGTTGATCCCCTGACCTCCGAATCCCCGACACTGACATCCACGGTGAACGCCGGCTCCGCCCCGGGCCAGGATCCGCCGCTTTCCTGAGAAGACATGCCGTCCGGCGAGATCCAGATCCGCGTGCCTCCCGGCCAATCGCGCGAAAGGCTCGATACCTACCTGAGGGCCCACGTCGAAAACGCGACGCGTTCCAAAGTCCAGCAGGCGATCCGCGCAGGTCACGTCTCCGTCGACGGCAAACCGGCGAGGAGCAGCCACCGGGTGTCCCCCGGAGAGCTGATCCTGGTCAAACTGCCCGGGCCGCCGCCGCCGGCGGTCGAACCTGAGGACATCCCGCTGGACATCCTGTATGAGGACGCGGACCTGATCGTGCTGAACAAACCCGCGGGAATGGTGACACATCCGGCGTACACCCATTACAGCGGCACGCTGGTCAACGCACTCCTGCACCGCTGGAAGGGGACCGGGAGCGGGTTCTCCGACACGGCGCGCCCGGG
>DATEDB010000130.1:0-4066 GCA_035286625.1 Bacteroidota bacterium | reverse complement strand
CGGCCTTCGACCTCTCCCGGGGGTGCAGTGTCGACGACATCGTCCTGGTTTCGATGATGAACGCATTGTCGGCAGTGTAATGCCGCCCGGCGTCACCGATCCTCCGGGGCGGGAAAAGCCCAGGTATGTGTTCATAGACCTCTTCCGGACGATCATCATCCTCCTGATGCTGGAGGGCCACGTCGTCCGTCAGTTTCTTTCGCCGGAGCTGAAATCCACCACGGCGTTCTTCCTGCACGAACTCCTCCATGGCATTACAGCCCCGGCGTTTCTGTTCGGGGCCGGGCTCACGTTCGTCATCTCCTCCCACAGGAAGTGGAATGCGTATCACCGGTGGGGGCCGGAACTGGAACGACGGCTGAGGCGCGTGGTGATGATTTTCTTCATCGGAATCTTCCTGCATCTCCCCTATTTTTCGTTCCGGAAAATCATGTTCGAGGCGACGCCCCTGGACATGCTGATCCTTTTCCAGTCGGACGTCCTCACATGCATTTCCGTCGGCCTCATCGCGCTCCACCTGATACTGCTGTTTTTCCGCAGGGAGGACAAGTTCCAGGGGGCGGTGATCGTCTCGTTGATCTTCACGGTCCTCGCCACGCCAGTGGTGTGGGACATCGACTTCCTCCACTATACACCGCTGCTCCTCGTCCAGCTCTCAAACAGTCTCCACGGGTCGCCCTTCCCCCTCTTTCCATTCCTGGGATACCTGTTCGCGGGCGTGGCGGTCTCCCGCGGGTTCGTCGTTGCTGTGGAAGCCTGCGGGGTCCCGGTTTTCATGAAACGACTCGCCCTGGGGGGGGTGCTGGCCGCGGCGGCGGGACTCTGGATCGCCGTCATTCCGTTTACGATCTACCGGTCGTCCGACTTCTGGTATACAAGCCCGTCATATTTCCTGATCCGGCTCGGGATCCTCTTCATGGCGACGGCGGGGGTCTGGCGGGCGGGACAGGCGATGCCGCGCGCCCTGGGATCGGTCCTCGTGCTGGGGAAGGAGTCGTTGCTGGTTTACGTCCTGCACCTGCTCGTCCTGTACGGCTCGGCGGTGAACGCCACCGTGAATCTGGCCGGGATATTGCCTCCGGAACTCGGACTTTTGGAATCCCTGTGGGTTTTTGCGGGCCTTACGGTCCTGATGTTTTTCTCGGCGAAATTGTGGAACAGGCTGAAGACGGCGAACGCGGCGGCATACCGGCTGGTGCAGGCATCGGTGGGATCGGCAATCCTCTACTTATTTTTCACCAACGACTATTGACGCTCCTCAGGGCGGACAGATCACGCCGAGGAGCCCCGGTCGCCACGCCCCGGTGACCGACGGAAGGTTGCCCGGCAAACCGTGGACGGTACGGTGGGCGAGGAGAGCGAAACACACCGCCTCCTTCGCGTCCGCGGGTATGCCGTAGCGGTCCGAGGGCACGACAGGGGCGGGCGCGAAATACCTTCCAAGGGCGTCCATAATGACAGGATTGTACGCGCCCCCGCCGCTCACGATCAACTCCCCGGGACGGTTTTTCCGGGGGACGTGCCTGAGGCAGTTCAGGTACACGCTCAACGCCGTGAACTCCGTGAACGTCGCGACGATGTCCTCCGCCCGCGCCCTGCGCGCATCCCGGAGCGCCCGATTCACGAAATCCTCCCCGAACATCTCGCGGCCCGTCGACTTCGGCGGCGCCGTCCGCAGGTACGGGTGGTCGGCGAGTGTACGCAACAACCCGGGAATGATGCGCCCCCGCCGGGCCGTGGCCCCGGCACGGTCGAACCGCTTCCCGAAATATTTCAGCATGACGAAATCGATGGTCATGTTCCCCGGCCCCGTATCGAACGCCGTCACGCGCCGCGCGGGCGCGCCTTTCGGCAGGATGGTGATGTTGGCGATGCCGCCGATATTGAGTATCCCCCTGTTCACCCGCCGGGAGGAAAAAACCAGGTAATCGAACAGGGGAACAAGGGGGGCGCCCGAGCCGCCCAGGGCGATGTCGCCTGTCCGGAAATTTCCCACGGTGGGCACGCCGGTATTCTTCGCGATCAATGCCGGGTCCCCCACCTGCAGGGTGGAGCGGATCGTCCTTCCGAAGAGCTTTGTCCCGGCGGGATAATGCCCGATGGTCTGCCCGTGGCTCCCGATCAGAGCGAGATCCCGGATCCGGAAGCCGAGCGAGGACACGAGATCCCTGACCGCATCGGAGAACAACCCGGCGACGAGGATGTTGAGCCCGGAAATCTCGTCGAGCCTGGCCGTCCGGGGGTCGGAATTTTTCAACAGAAGGCGGCGGAACCCCCCGGGATAGGGGATCGTCCGGAACCCGAGAATGCGCATGCCGAGGCCGCCCCGGCCGGGGGTGAACCGGAGGAGCGCCGCGTCGATGCCGTCGGCGGAGGTGCCCGACATCAGTCCGGCGACCAGCAACGACCGCCCGCCGGAACGACCCGGGAGCGATCGCCGGCGTCCGGCGCCCCGTCGACGTGGATTTTGAGTTGTCATCATCCTATATTTGCTCATTCACACGTCAATTCTTTACCGGGGTATGCATTGGAGTATCGATTGAAGAATCGCGGGGCGGTGACCGGCTTACCGATACATGCAGGAAGGACATCCCGCGGGGCCCCGGGGAAGCAACCCTCAGAGGTGAGTCCCGGTGCCTGAGCCGTCTCTCCTGCTCGGCGCCCACGAATCGGTCGCGGGCGGAATCCACCGGGCCGTCGAGCGCGCCGAATCGATCGGTGCGACAGCGCTCCAGGTGTTCACGAAGAATTCGAACAGGTGGGAGTCGCCGCCCCTGACCGACGAAGCCGTCGCAAACTACAAAACGGCGCTTTCGAAATCAAGTGTCAGGTCGGTCGTTTCCCACGACTCATACCTCATCAACCTCTGCGCGACCGACAGAGATATTCTGAAGAAATCCCGGGCGGCCATGATCGACGAAATTGAACGGTGCGGCGCGCTGGGGATCGGGATGCTCGTTTTCCACCCGGGCGCCCATCTTGGCGCGGGCGAAAAGGCGGGACTTCGTCTCATCATCGGGTCGCTGGACATCGTCCACTCCGGGACGGAAGGTTGCGGCGTGACATCGGTGGTGGAAACAACGGCCGGGCAGGGTACGGTCCTCGGGTCCACCTTCGAGCAGATAGCGGAGATCGTCGATGGGGTGTCAAGCCCGGAACGGATGGGCGTGTGCATCGACACATGCCATATCTTCGCCGCGGGGTACGATATTGCCGGGGAAGAGAGTTACCGGGACGTGATGGAGTCATTCGGAAGGTCGGTCGGTTTCGACCGGCTGTGCGTGATTCATGCCAACGATTCAAAGGGGGACCTGGGATCGCGCTTCGACCGCCACGAGCATATCGGGAAGGGGAAGATCGGTCTGGAGGGGTTCCGTCGGATCATGAACGACCCCAGACTGAGCGATGTGCCGAAGATCCTGGAAACCCCGAAGGGAGAGAATCTCGCCGAAGACCGGGTGAACATGGCCGCGCTGAGGAAGCTCGCGGGGGAAACACGGTCGCCGGGGAGAAAAAACCGGTCACACAGGACTTGACTTCCGCGGAAAAGTTTTTCACTATTAAAATTATGCACGATACCTCACCCATCCGCCGTGCCTGAAACGGGAACCATATCCCTCGCATCGATCCTCAGGAAGAAAACCGCCCCCGGGACTCTCGTCCGGGAAGCGGAAGGGGGGAGGATCGAGTGCGTGGCCTGCGGGCACCGCTGCCGCATCGCCCCCGGCAGGGAGGGCGTTTGCAGGGTGAGGTTCAACGACGGGGGACGGCTGATGGTTCCCTGGGGTTACGTCGGAGGCGTCCAGATCGACCCGGTCGAGAAGAAACCATTTTTTCATTTTCTCCCGGGGTCGCGCGCCCTGAGTTTCGGCATGCTCGGCTGCGATTATCACTGCTCCTACTGCCAGAACTGGATTACCTCACAGGCCGTCCGTGACCCCCGGGCGCAGCCGGACACCGATTCGACCTCCCCGGAGGACCTGGTGAAGATCGCTCTCGAGTATGACGCCGGCATCATCACCAGCACGTACAATGAGCCGCTGATCACCAGCGAGTGGGCCGTCGA
>DATEDB010000129.1:0-3901 GCA_035286625.1 Bacteroidota bacterium | reverse complement strand
AGAGGCTTTCGTCTCATGGCTCCCCCACCAGCCTTACAACAGCACGCCGCGGATGACGCCGGGCCAGAAGATCCTGATGCGGCTCGTCGGCGCCGGCCAGGGGCAGCACCCGTTCCACTTCCACGGAAACAACGCCGACCTGATCGCACGGGATGGCCGGCTGCTCGCGCACCCCGTCTCCAAGTTCACCACGCTGTCGGTGCCGGGCGAGACGGTGGACCAGATCTTCACCTGGACCGGCGCGAAGCTGGGCTGGGACATCTACGGCACTCCGGCCGACGGGATGCAGGCGCACGCCTGCATCGACAGCGACGGGGATGGCTTCGGAGATTCCGCGGCAGGATCGACCTATGAGCACGAATACTGCGCGGATCACTATCAATCCTGCACCGATGCGAACGCAGACGGCCGTGACGACGTAACAGGCGCGAGGTGTAAGAACGGGTACACGAAAGCCTTCCCGGTCGTCCTGCCCGAGAAGCAGAATCTGGCTTTCGGAGGATGGTGGTCCGGCAGCCCCTTCATGGGCGGTTCGGAACCTCTTCCCCCGGGCGAAGGCGGCCTCAACCCGAACGGCGGCTACTTCTTCATGTGGCACTCCCATGCCGAGAAGGAGCTCACGAACTTCGACATCTTTCCCGGAGGCATGATGAGCATGATGGTCGTCGAGCCGCCCGGCACGCCGATCCCATAAGGCGAGGAGGGAACGAACATGAGATACGGAATAATGAAAAAAGCGCGGATCGGCGCGTTCCTGGCGTTGCTTGCCGCCGCCCTGATCGCGGGTCCCTCCTACGCTGCGGAACTGGCCGCCGTGCAAGCCACGGCGATGATGCCCGACGGCGCAATGATCCCCATGTGGGGATTTGTCGAGGTTCCGGTTGCCGCGACCTTCGATTGCTCGACCGTGGACCCTTCGGCCCCGTGGGACCGCGGGCCGACGCTGACCGCCGTGGCTGCGGGATCCCTCACCGTAAACGTGAAAAATTGCCTCACAGAACCGGTGTCCGTTTTCATCCCGGGGCAGTACAAGCCGCTGGCGCCGGTGATGTTCCTCGACTCCCAGGGAAGGAACAGGGTGCGCTCCTTCGACGCGCAGACGGACCCGGGGGTCGTGGGAAGCTACACCTGGAACAATCTCAAGGAAGGCACCTACATCTACCACAGCGGTACCCATCCGCAGGTGCAGGTGCAGATGGGGATCTACGGGGGGCTGGTCGTCACGGGGGAGAGTTATCCGGCAGTCGCTGACGAGCATGTACTGCTCTACAGCGAGATCGACCCGGGCCTTCACGCGGCGGTTGACGGAGGGACCTACGGCACCTCCGCCTACCCCAGTACGTTCGACTATTATCCCAAATACTTCCTCATCAACGGCAAGTCGTTCCCGGACACCGTGCCTCTCGCGCTCAACACGAGCGAGGACGTGCTGCTCCGGTTCGTCAATGCCGGGCTCAGGACCCACGTCCCGACGCTTCAGGGGTTGTACATGAACGTCATCGCCGAGGACGGCTTTCTCTATCAGCACCCGAAGGAGCAGTATTCGATCGAGCTGGCCGCCGCCAAGACGATGGACGCGATCGTGAATGCGGGAACGTCGGGCACGTACGCCCTGTATGACCGCGCACTGCACCTGACGAACGCGGCCGCAACCGGCGGCGGGATGCTCACCTACCTGAACGCGGGAGCTGCGGCAGGCGCCCCGACGGCAACCGACGACAACTACACAATGGCCGAAGATGCGGTCGGTGGTCTCACGGTGGCGGCTCCCGGGATCCTCGGGAACGACACGGCCGCCGGCGGCGGGTCTATTCCCGCATCATACACGGCCAGTCTCGTGACCGGTCCGTCCGCAGGCACGCTGGGTCCGGGGCTCAGTGCAGACGGGTCCTTCACCTACACGCCGAACCTGGACTTCAACGGCACCGATATCTTCACCTACCGTGCCGTCGACACAGCAGTTATTCCCGGACCGGACAGCAATGTCGCCACCGTCCGGATCACGGTCACCCCGGTGAACGACCCGCCATCGGCCGTGGCCAATGCCTACAATGCCCCCGCGGGGGGAACCCTGAGCGTCGCCGCCCCCGGCGTGCTCGGGAACGATACCGACGTGGACGGCGATCCGCTGGCGGCGGCGCCGGTCGGGACACCAATAGGTCTGACACTGAACCCCGACGGGTCCTTCCAGTACACACCGACTGGTGCGGCGGGTGCGATCGAGATTTTCCAATACGTAGCCAACGACGGGACCGCCGACAGCGGACCGGCGACGGTGACGATCACAGTCATCGCCGCGGTCAACGTCCCCCCGTTCGCCAACCCCGACTTCGCGTCGACGCCGAGGAACACCCCGGTGACCTTCAGCGTCACGGCGAATGACGTCGATGCGGACGGCACCATCAACGTTGCGACGGTCGATCTGAATCCGGGAACGGCCGGAATCCAGACCACCGTGACCACTACCCGCGGAGGCACGGCAACCGTCGACGTTTCCGGCAACGTGACCTTCACCCCGAAGAGGGGGTTCCGCGGCACGGACACATTCACGTACACGGTCCAGGACAACGCCGGCGCCACCTCCAACATAGCGACGGTGACGGTGAACGTCCTGTAGTGGTTATGGAAACTCCGGGCGCCGCTTTTTTCGGAGCGGTGCCCGGACCGGACAGACGACAGTACGATTGGACGGGCTCATGGGAGAGAGAAGAGAGCCGAACGCATCCGGGCCCGGGGGAAGTTTCCTTTCCGGTTTGCGCGTCGCCGGGATCGCTCTCCTGGGCGCGGCGGTGCTCATTTCCGCAGGATGCGCCACGGCGCCGAAGGGGAAGGCCGGGTCCGCGAAGCCGGAAACGGTGAGCATCGAGGAGCGGTGGGGGGTCAAAATCGAGAGTATCCGGACCTCCGCCGCCGGCAACCTGGTCGACTTCCGGTACCGGGTCCTCGACCCGGAGAAGGCCCTGCCCCTCGTCGACCGCACGAAAAAGCCGTACCTGATCGACCAGGCGACCGGGGCCGCCCTCGTGGTGCCGGACACCGCCAAGGTGGGGCCCTTGCGGGCGACGGAGAAATTCGGGAACCCGAAGGAGGGGCGCGTCTACTTCGTCCTGTTCGGCAACCCCGGGGGGTTCGTCAAGCCGGGGAACCGGGTGACCGTCGTGATCGGGGAATTCCGGGCGGAAAACCTGGTCGTGGAATGAAAACGGGAGCCTTGCCATGAAAAAAATCATGCTTGCCACGATCGCCGGCCTCGCGATCCTCCTGTCCGGCGTGCACGCTTCCCGGGCCGGCACGATCGCCCCCGACCTCGAGGAGGCCCTGGCCGCAGCAGGCCCCGGGGAGAAGGTCCCCGTGATCGTGTCCTTTTCCGACAAGGTCGACCTGACCCTGTTCCAGGAAAAGGACAAGAAGCTGAAACGGTCCCTGATCGTCAAAACCTTGCGGGACAAGGCGGAAAAGTCCCAGAAGGAGCTCAATGCCTTCCTGAAAGACGCGGGGATCGAGGATGCGGTGACCCTGTGGGCGATCAACGCTCTGGCTCTTGCGGCCGACGCCGGACTGGTGGAACTCCTGGCCGGCTGGCCCGGGGTCGAGAGCGTGAGGCTCGACGCCACCATCAGCGCGCCCGAGGCGACGACCGGTTCGGCCCCGGCGAGCCCTGCCGAGGGGAATATAACCGCGGTCGGTGCAGCCGACCTCTGGGGCCTGGGGTACACCGGCTCCGGGATCGTGGTGGCCGCCATGGACACGGGGGTGGACCCCAACCACCAGGACCTTTCCGGGAAATGGCGGGGAGGGATGAACAGCTGGTTCGATCCGAACGGGGAGCACGGCTCGCCCTATGACCGGACCGGCCACGGGACCCGGGTCATGGGGATCCTGGTCGGGGGAGACGGAGGGG
>DATEDB010000128.1:0-9110 GCA_035286625.1 Bacteroidota bacterium | reverse complement strand
GACCCTGACCCTGAAGATGAACCCCGCGGCGGCGAACAGGCAGAGCGAGGCGGCGGGAACGATGTAACCCCGGGAACCCGCCACCCCCGCAACGCGGGATATCCACCCGCCCGCTCCTTCACTCCGGACCGCGTAGACAAGCCCCAGGCCGACGAGCAGGAACACCGCAGGAGTGAGAGGACCGAGAAAACCGAGAGAGTGGAATCCCCACGTCAGGCCCGGGGGGAGGAACGGCGCCGCGAAGTAGAGCGCCGACAGTCCTCCGGTAAACACTATGGCTGGAATATTTCTGTTCTTCATGCGCCTCTGCGGGCAGGTACGCCGTCCGGCGGACCGGGCGGCATGCTCAGCGGCAAGCCTTCGGGAAAGTAACATATCCCGACGGATATCGCAACACCTCCAGCGCACGGGAATGTGCCGCGATTCATTGCATATGGGGGGTGTATAGAGTATATTCCTGCTTAAAATCACCTGATTTCGCACGGAAAAAATTGGATAAATTCGTCATCGAGGGAGGCGTAAAACTGCGGGGTCGTGTCAGCGCCGGGGGCTCGAAGAACGCGGCCCTCGCCCTGATGCCGGCGACACTGCTGGCCAGCGGGAATTATGAATTCGGCAACATCCCGGACCTGAAGGACATCTCCACGATGGGACGGCTGCTCGAGAGGATGGGTGTCGAAGTCGCCATCGGAACCCACTCCCTTCGCCTCAACACTTTCCGTGTGAACCGTTTCGAGGCCCCCTACGAGCACGTGAAAAAAATGCGGGCCTCGATCTATGTGCTCGGTCCCCTGGTCGCCAGATACGGCTACGCGAAAGTCTCGCTTCCGGGCGGGTGCGCCTGGGGCCCCCGGCCGGTCAACCTTCATATCGAGGGGATCAGGAAACTCGGGGCGACCGTCAGTATCGAAGGCGGCTATATCATCGCGAAGGCGAGGCACCTGAAGGGAAGGGAAATCTACCTGGCGGTGTCGAGCGTCGGCGCGACGGGGAACCTCCTGATGGCGGCGGTCCTCGCCCGGGGGACGAGCGTGATCGCGAACGCGGCGCGCGAACCCGAAATCGCGGCCCTTGAAAAATTTCTCGTGCGGATGGGGGCGAGGATCGACGGGATCGGGACCGACCGCCTGGTGATCGAGGGTGTGGACGCCCTGCGGCCGGTCAACGAAACGATGATCCCCGACCGGATCGAGGCGGGGACGCTCCTTATCGCCGCGGCCATCACCGGCGGAAGGATCAGGCTCGAGAAGTGCCGGCCCTCCCATCTCCGTTCGTTGCTCACCCACCTGAAGCGAGCCGGCTGTACCATCAATATGGGTGAAGACTGGGTGTCCCTGAGGGCTCCGGCGGCGCTGCGCCCGGTGAACGCGACGACCGGGATCTACCCGGGCTTCCCCACCGACATGCAGGCGCAGTGGATGGCGCTCATGACCGTGGCGAGGGGGTCCTGCAGGATCGCGGACACCATCTACTTCGACAGGTTCACGCACGTGCCCGAGCTGGTCCGGCTCGGAGCGGACATCGGAACGGAAAAGAACGAGGCGACCGTGCACGGCGTCAGGAAACTCGTGGGCGCGAAGGTGATGTCCACCGACCTGAGGGCTTCGGCGTCGCTGGTGATCGCGGGGCTCGCCGCGGAGGGACGCACAGAGGTCCTGAGGGTGTACCACCTGGACCGGGGATACGACCACCTCGAAAAAAAACTGCGCCTGCTGGGCGCGGACATCCATCGCATGGCCGGGAGGGAATACTGACCCGATGAAGGTCATCGCCGTTCTCCCGGCATACAACGCCGCGCACACCCTCGAGGCGACAGTCCGGGACATCCCCGCCGGCGCGGTGGACGAAATCATCCTCGTGGACGACGCGAGCCGCGACGACACCGTCGCCGTGGCCGGAGCGCTGGGACTCACCGTGATCCGCCACGAGGTCAACCGGGGATACGGCGGCAACCAGAAGACCTGTTACCGCGCCGCCCTCGAACGCGGGGCGGACATCGTCGTGATGATTCATCCCGACTACCAGTACGATTCGCGCCTCACGCCGCACATGATCTCGTTCCTGAAGGACGGCTACCACGATGTCATGCTCGGGTCCCGCATCCGGACGAGGGCCGAAGCGCTCGCCGGCGGCATGCCTCCCTATAAATATATCGCCAACCGCGGCCTTACATTTTTGCAGAACATCCTGACCGGTATGAACCTCTCGGAATGGCACACCGGGTTCCGCGCCTACACCAGGCGTGTCCTGGAAACCGTCCCATGGGAAGAGAACTCCGACGATTTCGTATTCGACAGTCAAATGATGGTACAGTTCGTGGCGTTCCGGTTCCGTATCGGCGAAATCCCGGTGCCGGTGCGTTACCACGACACCGCATCTTCCATCAACCTGAGCCGGAGCATCACCTACGGAATCCGGACGCTCGGCACCGTCATGAAACTCGCGCTGTTCCGCCTCCGGCTGTCCGATCCCGCCATGTTCCGGAGCAGGGTCGGCGCGCCCCTGCGACGACCGGTCCGGCCATGCGACGGCTCCTGACACCGGTCATCCTGATCGCGGCGGTCGCGCTGCTCTACGGTCGCACGGTCACCTTCGATTTCGTCAACTACGACGACTACGACCTCGTGACGCGGAACGCGGATTTTCTGGGGGACCCCGGGAATATCCTCACGTCGTTCACCACGCACGCATTCACCTCGCACAGGGAAGAGAGCGTCTATTACAGACCGGTTCTTCTGATCAGTTATTTCGCCGATTACTTCGCCTGGGGGCTGAAGCCCGCGGGGTACCACCTGACGAATGTTTTTTTACACACACTGGCGGCGCTGTTTCTCTTCGCCCTGGCCCGGGAGACGCTGCGGCAGGCCGGTGTTCCGACGAAGGCCGCTCCCGCCGCGGACGCAGGGAGCCGGGACGAGACCACCGCCTTCTTTACCGCGCTGATCTTCGCGGCGCATCCGGTGCAGACCGAATCTGTGGCCTGGGTGTCGGGGAGGAACGACATCCTCCTTGGCGCGTTACTCATCGGGTCGCTCCTCTGCTATGTCCTCCAGTACCGCCAGGGGCGGGCGCGGGCGTTGATGTTCCCGCTCTCTGCGGTCCTTTTCGCCGCCGCCCTGCTGACGAAGGAGTCGGCGCTGTTTATCGTCCCGCTGTACCCGCTGTACGATCTGACTGTCAGGCGAGAATCACCCGGAACGCTCTTCCCGGGGATAAAACACCCGGGGGTGCCGGTCTTCCTGGCGATCGCGCTGGCCTATCTGGGGGTGAGGTACAACATCTTCGGGTCGTTCATCGGCGCGGAGAAATTGTACGGAACAATACCCTTCGGCAACAGGATCCTGATGGCGCCGGGCCTCGCCCTCGTCAACCTGCTGTTCCTTGTCTGGCCCGCGGGGCTGAGCATCGTGCATCCGATAGAACATGTCCCCTGGTTCGACTGGCCGTTTATTCTCATCGCCGTGGCGGCCTCCGCCGGACTTTTGACTCTCTGGGCGTGGTTCTTCCGGAAGGGGCCGGTCCTCTCCTGGTCGCTGGGGTGGGTGATCGTCTGCCTGGTCCCGGTGCTGAATATTTTCCCCCTCGCCGTTCCTATTCTTGAGCACAGGCTGTACCTTGCGGCGGCGGGTTTCGCGTTCGCGCTCACACTGGCTGTGTCCGGGATCCTCAGGATGGCCGGTGCGGGGGAGCGGAGGATCCCGGTATTCGCCGCGGTCGGCCTCGTCCTCGCCGGGCTCAGCTGGGCGCGTCTGCCGGTGTGGCGGAACAGCGAATCACTCTGGCTCGACGCCATCGAAAAAGAACCGGGCGGCTCGCGGGCGTATTTCAATCTCGCCGGATATTATTTCGAAGAGGGAAACTACGACAGCGCCATCCCGATGCTGGAATCCTACGTGAAGCTCAGGCCGGACGATTTTACCGGATACTCGAAACTCCGGCAGACCTACTTCCTCGCGGGCCGGCTGGACGAGGCGGCGGGAGTCTGCAGGACGCTCATAAACAGAAACCCCGAAAACGTGGGCCGTTACCTCGAGGCGGGCGTCCTGTTCGAGCGGCTGGGGATCTCCGACAGCGTGATCGCCGTGTACGAAGAGGGACTTCGCGTCCACCCGGAATTCTACCAGCTCCACAACCGTCTGGGGATGTGGTACAGCCGGCTGGGCGACACGCTCAGGAGCCGGCGGCATCTCGAAGCGGCCGACTCGCTGGCCCGGGCCCTGAGGGCGCCGGAGGTCAGATGAACCTTCGGAAGAGCATCCTCTCCGGGGGAATTCTCCTGGCGTATGCCGTCCTCGTGAGCCGCGCGCCCCTGCTGAATTACCTCGGATACGAATATTCCGCGGCCATCGCGCTCATCATTCCGTTTGTACCGGGTGTGTTTTTCCTGCGCGCCCTGGGGGGATCTCGCGCGCCCCGGGAATCAGGCCGGGCCGCCGGTATTCTACGGAAATCCACGGCCGGCCGGACCCACGGTACGCGTGTGATTCCCGCAGCAGACAGGGAAGTATTCACCCTCGCGGTCTGGGGCCTCCTGATTCCCCTCGTGGTTGGATGGTTGAACTCGTTTTTTATAAAAAATTGCGCGCCGGGCCAGGGGCTGGCGTGGTTCGCGCTGCTGCCCGGAGCCGGGATGATCTGGGTCGCGGCGTTGGCATATTTTTGTGTCTCGGTGTTCAGACGCCGTGTGGTCTGGTATTTTCTGATCGTGGCGCTCGTGTTGCTCCACCCGCTGCTGCCGGGGTACCTGACGCCCAGGATCGACTCGTACAATTTCATTTACGGATACTTCCCCGGGTTTACATATGATGAAGACCTGATCATCACGCGGACGCTCATCCTCTGGAGGGCGGTGACACTCGTCTGCGCCGTCTGCCTCATCGCCGCGGGAAAAATCATTGCCGGGAGGCGTGAGCGCAAACTATCGCCCGCCGCAGACCCGCCGGGCGGCGTACCGGGGCTTCAGATACCGGTTTTCGGATTACCTATCCGGTCGGCTGTATTCTTCCTTTCTTTCATCGCTTTGGCGGCGGCCTGGTTTTTCCGCACGGATCTCGGGTTTGAAACCACCGCGTCCTCCCTCCGAAAGACCCTCGGCTCGTTCGCCGGTACGCGACATTTCCGGATCTATTACGACTCCACGGCTATTCCCGCCGACGAAATCCGCTGGGTCGCCGCCGAACACGAGTTCCGGTTCGACCAGGTTTCCCGCTTCCTCGGCACCGACACCGCCCGGGTCATCGAGTCGTACATCTATCCCGGCGCATCCGCCAGGCGCCGGCTCATCGGCGCCGGGAACACCGACATCGCCAAACCGTGGCGGAACGAAATCCATCTCGATATGGATTCGTGGAGGTATACATTAAAGCACGAACTCGTGCACGCCCTGGCGTCGGAGTTCGGCATGCCCGTCATCCGCGCGAACGTGAACATCGGGCTGGTGGAGGGGCTTGCAATGGCGGCGAGCCCGTCGTTCGGCAACCACACCCTGCGGGAATACGCCGCATCGATGATCCATTTCGGCATCATGAGCGACCCCGGCACCCTCATCCGGCCCGCGGGATTCGCGTTTCAACCCTCGACGGTCAGCTACGTCCTGATGGGCGCGTTCTGCGACCATCTCATCGGGACGTACGGCATCGGGCCGTTCAAGACCTGGTACGGGGGAGGATCGCCGGTTGAGGCCTACGGGATCGGCGCCGACTCGCTCGTCGCGCTCTGGCGCGCATCTCTCGATTCTGTCCGCGTCCCCGATTCATGGAGGGCCCACACCGAATATTATTTCAAACGGGGGTCGATCTTTTCACGGGAGTGCGCGCGCGCGGTGGCGAACCTGAACGCCGAGGGATCAGCCGCACTGTCGAAAAATGATCATGCATCCGCCCGGGCCCTGTTCGGGACGGCCCTTGCCGTGAGCTGGAACGCCGGATCGTTCGCCGGCATGGCCCGCTCGCTGCTCGGGTCCGGTGATTTCGGCGGGGTGGTCCGGATGTTCGAGGCCGATTCCAGGGATTCGCTGAAGAGCGGTTCGCTTGCAGGGTACCGCATGCTCCTGGGGGACGCACTGCTCGCCAGAGGGGACTACGACGCCGCCGGAAGGATCTATGCGGACATTCATACGCTCGATCTTTCCCCCGGCATGAACGAGGCCGTCACGTTGCGGCTCGCGGTCGTGGAAACTCCCGACCTCAGGGAATATCTCGCCCCGTACATAGCGGGCGCGATGGACGATTCCGCCGCCCTCGTGCATGTCTCCAAACTGGCGAGCATGGACAACCCTGCCCTCCTGGCGTTCGTGCGCGGGAAACTTCTGCTTATCAGAAAGGATAATGTTTCGGCGGCGAGGGAGACCGCGAACTACATCGCACCGTTCCGGTACCCTGAGCTGAACGGCGCGATGAGCGACCTGGCCGGTGCCGCCTTTTTCCGGCTGCCCGATTTCCTCAGTGCCCGCGTGTTTTTCGAAAAAACCCTGCAGTACGGACCGGGGGCGGTGTTGACCGCCAGGGTGCGGGACCGTGTGGCGCGCTGCGACTGGTTCGGGAGGAAGTGGGGACGGATGGAGTTGAGGTTGAGGTGAAATCCATAGTGTTCGAAGGAGCCCAGTGGACCGTATCTTCTGGCGTGCGGAAGAACCATGCTACACCCGGGATTTGGTTCCGTTTCTGCGGGAAATGCGATGAGGGGTGATCCGCAGGTTGAATTCATCCCTTCCGCCGTTGCTTCTCTCCCCCCGATTTCCGATATTTCACGACGTTTTTTGAACGCATTCGCTCAACACCCTCTCCCCGGAGACCCGACCATGACGACAATTGTTGATGTGTACGCACGCGAAATCCTCGATTCGCGAGGCAACCCCACCATAGAAGTTGATGTCGAGCTTGAAGGCGGAACAAGAGGCCGCGCCGCGGTTCCGAGCGGCGCCTCCACCGGCGAACACGAGGCGGTGGAACTCCGCGACGGCGATAAAAAACGCTACGGCGGTAAGGGTACTCTCCGGGCGGCCGACAACGTGAACAACATCATCGCCGAGCAGGCGATCGGTTTCGACGCCACCGACCAGGTCGGCATCGACAACATGATGATCGATCTTGACGGCACGCCCAATAAGAAGAAGCTCGGCGCCAACGCCATCCTCGGGGTGTCGATGGCGGCCGCAAGGGCCGCCGCGGACGCCCTCGAAATGCCGCTCTACCGGTACCTGGGCGGCATCAACGCGAAAGTCCTCCCGGTCCCGATGATGAACATCCTCAACGGCGGAAAGCACGCAGACAACACCGTGGACTTCCAGGAGTTCATGATCGTCCCGGCGGAGGCCCCCACCTTCGCCGAGGCCCTCAGGATGGGAGCGGAGGTGTTTCACTCCCTGAAGGACGTGCTCCGGAAGAAGGGTTACAACACATCGGTGGGTGACGAGGGGGGATTCGCGCCCTCTCTGAAATCGAACGAGGAGGCCCTCGATCTGATTACAGACGCGATCTCCGGCGCCGGATACAAACCCGGGAAGGACGTTTTCCTCGCCATCGACGTGGCCTCGAGCGAGATGTTTCAAAAAAGCAAATATGTTTTTTTTAAGAGCGATAAAAAACCCCGCACCGCGGAGCAGATGGTGAAGCTCTATGAAAAGATGGTGAAGAATTATCCCATCCTGTCCATTGAAGATGGGATGGCGGAAAACGACTGGAAAGGATGGGAGATGCTGACCGAATCGCTCGGAGATAAGATCCAGCTCGTGGGGGACGATATTTTTGTGACCAACACCGGGATCCTCGCGAAGGGGATTGAAAATGGAATCGGCAACTCGATTCTCATCAAGGTCAACCAGATCGGCACGCTCACCGAGACGTTCGACTGCATCGAAATGGCGGAGCGCTCCGGGTACACCACGGTCATCAGCCACCGTTCGGGGGAGACCGAAGATACCACGATTTCAGACATCGCGGTGGCGACGAACGCCGGGCAGATCAAGACCGGCTCGGCGAGCAGGACCGACCGGATCGCCAAGTACAACCAGCTGCTCCGGATTGAAGAAGAGCTGGATACGAACGCGATCTACCCGGGCCTCGGCGCGTTCTCATGAGTTCAGAGATCACATTCGGCACCGACGGCTGGCGCGGACGCATCGCCGACGACTATACGTTCGATAATGTACGCCGCTGCGCGCAGGGCTTCGCGGATTATCTGACGGGCGTGTTCCCGCCCGCGGACGTGAAGAAAGGCGTCGTCATCGGCGGGGACCGTCGTTTTCACTCGGAACATTTCGCGTCGGCCGCCGCGGAGGTCCTCGCGGGCAACGGTATCCCGGTGCATTTCTGCGGGGGCGGGGTCCCCACGCCGGTGATTTCCTTCAGCGTGAAAATGCGCGGCGCGATAGGGGCGATCAATATTACCGCGAGCCATAATCCGCCCGGCGACAACGGGTTCAAGGTGCGCGACGAGAACGGGGGCGCCATCGCGCCGGAGGGGCTGAAAAAAATCGAGGCGCTGATCCCGGCCGGGGTTTCAGTCATCAAACGATCGAAATTCGACGACGCGGTGAAATCCGGGGCGATCGTCCATTTCAATGCCGGGGACGAATACATCGCAAGATTAAAAACGCTCGTGGATCTGGAGCGGATCAAAGGGGCGGGGCTGAACGTGCTGGTGGACCCGATGTGGGGCAACGGCGCGGGTTGGTTCACGCGGCTGATCGGCGGGGGTAAGACCCGCATCACCGAGATTCATTCCCAGCGCAACCCCATCTTCCCGGAGATGAACCGGCCCGAGCCGATCCCGCCCAACGTGGACGCGGGATTGAAAAAAGGACGGGAGATCGGGGCGGACGTGGTGCTCATCACCGACGGCGACGCGGACCGTTGCGGCGTGGGGGACGAGAACGGCGTGTTCATCGACCAGTTGAGGGTCTACGGCCTGCTCGCGCTCTATTTCCTTGAGACCCGCGGCGAAAAGGGGGCGATCGTCAAGACGCTTTCGACGACGTCGATGCTCGACGCGCTCGGCAGGAAGTTCAACGTGCCCGTGTACGAGACCGGGGTCGGCTTTAAATATGTGGCGCCGAAAATGATGGAAACAAACGCGATCATCGGCGGGGAAGAAAGCGGCGGGTACGCGTT